>JAMPHU010000004.1 GCA_023663225.1 Candidatus Gastranaerophilales bacterium | reverse complement strand
GCCGACGTGTTTCAACGGTTCCTCATGGGAACAATTACCCCGCTGGAGCTTAGTAGCCGGCAACACCATGTACTCTTGCCGATTGCTGTAATCCGAATTGTGAGGAGGGTATACTCCATAAGCAGACGCTGGCGATGCTATTACTATGAGCGAGGTGCAGCGGAAGCGTGTCTGCGTTGGAATATACCATCCGCACAATGACACTTGCTACGCCCCTGGCTAAAAAGCAACTATTTTATGGCCGAATAGTTGTCACTTTTCACACCCACGCCAGTACACCAGTGCCAGCGAGGCGAACAACCCTGGAACAGCCTTGTGCAGGTCGGAGCATTTTCTTACAGCGCGGTTGAGTTTTCCAGGGGGAAAAGCACATGGATGTGCTTTTCAGGTTTCATCGGGCATGGATGCCCGTTGAAACCGACCCGAAAGCTGCAATATTCTGATTTTGCGCTGTTAGAAAATGCCCGACCGAAACACGGCTGTTCCAGGGTTGTTCGCCTCGCTGGCACGTACCTTGTCGGCTGCCCTGTGAAAAGTAAAGAATAGCCGGAATCAAAACTTAGTGGTTATCAGATTGGGAAATAGGGTGTATAATGGAGAGGAAACGAAGAACGTGGCAGGCAGGAATGGGGGTGATCACCTTTGTTCAGATATAAAAAGAGTCTCCTGTTTTTGGGATGTCTCGCGCTGTGTTTGGCGGGGATTTGCCCGGTGCGGGCGGCGCAGAGCGAAGCGCTCTCCCATCAGGTGGGACAAGCGGAATTGACCGCGGAGGAAGATCGTGACCTGGAGGAATTGATCCTTTTATATGAGGCGTATCAGGCGCGTTTTGACGCGATCGAGTCTGTGGACGACATTGTGCCAAACGGTTATGAGATCATCGAGAACCAGGTTTTTCCGGTGGTGATGGAAAGTTTCGGAGAAGAGGAAGTTCGTTTTCTGGCGGCGTTTGATTCGAGCTATCACCGCATGGCGGTATTTTTGGCGGATGCAGATGACCGGATTGTGTACAAGACTGACCAGTTGGAGACGAACAACCGTATTTTGGGACAGTTGGAACAGCCTACAAAGGAGATGGCTGCGGTATCTTTTTATGATGTCAATCAAGACGGACTGACGGATATTTTGTTGATCACCAGATGTGTGAACGATACGGGAGATTATGCGGGCAAGGTCTATAAAGTGGGGGACGTGCTGTTTCAGGGAGAGGGGACTTTTTATCGGGACTGGCGTGTCTCTGACAAGATCAACCGCTTTGACATGAACAAGAGCGCCAACTGTATTATCTCTTATATCAGGGACGGAAATTCCGCCGAGTTTTTGTATACGGCGACTACGCTGAATGAATTGCTTTCCAATGGGTTTTCCATTATTGAAGAGCAGCACTACACCCGCAATTTTGAAAAGCTGGGGCGGCTTCAGGTTGTGCCGGGTGTCTTTCGCATATCGGAGTATGATTTTTTTATGATCTATCTGGTGAACGAACAGGGGTCGATCGTGTGGCGTTTTCAACCCATGGGGGATTACGATAATCTTTACTCTCTGCGCGGTATCAACGGCAGGGATGTGGACGGGGACGGCATGAAAGATCTGATCGTGCTTGGCAGATACAGTCTGGAGGGGCCGGACGGTTCCATTCAGGTGGAAAGCCAGTGTTCCATCTATTACCAAAGAACCGGCGGATTTGATATCGACATGGACTTTGTCAACTACTACCAATGTACGGAGGAGGACACCATGGAGGGCCTGGTTCAAAAGATCAGAGAATACTGGGGATGGCAGATGGAGGAGACAGAGAATACGAAGGAGAAAACAGGATGATCAAGATACTGATAGTGGATGATGAGAAACCCATTTGTGACCTGATCGACATCAATTTGTCGGCGGCTGGCTACCAGTGTAAGAGTGTGCAGGACGGTCTGGAGGCCATCGATCTGATTGAAAAGGGAAAGTTTGATCTGATCCTTTTGGATATCATGCTTCCCGGCGCGGACGGTTTTGATATCATGGAGTACATAAAACCGCTTCAAGTGCCCGTGATCTTTATCACGGCAAAGCATGATGTGAGAGACAAGGTGAAGGGGTTGAAGCTGGGCGCGGAGGATTATCTGGTCAAACCCTTTGATGTGGTGGAGCTTGTGGCGAGAGTGGAGGTGGTGCTCCGCAGATTCCACAAGACGGAAAATCTCCTGGAGGCAGGGGACGTGGTGGTCGATCTGGAGGCGCGCAAGGTGACGAAGGCGGGCAAGCCGGTGGTGCTCACCAACAAGGAATATGGACTGCTGATCCTTTTTATGCAGAACAAAAATGTGGCGCTCTTTAAGGAGACGCTCTATGAGAAGGTCTGGAAGGATGAATATATTGCCGACAGCCGCACGCTGGAGCTGCATGTACAGCGGTTGAGACGGAAGATGGGCTGGGAGACGAATCTGGTGGCAGTGTACAAGGTTGGCTATCGGTTGGAGATCTGACAAAGAAGGTGGCAGATAGATTATGAAATTTTCTTATAAGATCCTGTTGTGCAGCATTTTGATCATGGCTGCGGCATTTGGATTCGGCGGATATTTTTTTGTGAATTATGTGTTTGAGACTTCCTTAAACAGGGAGATCGATCAGGCGATGGACGAGAGCAGCATCCTGCAGTTTGCCTTTGAGACTGCGGCGTTAAATATCCCTTCCAAATATGGGATTCTGCAGGACTCCACCATCGGGGAGATCGGATCCAATCTGGAGAGCGGCGGAGACGGCAGACTCTTGCGGATCTCCGGTGAGGAGCGGCGTCTTCTGTATGTCAGCGAAGGGTTTGTGGAGGAGACATCATTTTTGCAGACGATAGAGGCGCAGACCAGAATCTATCAGGTCATTCATCCCGACGAGCATTATTATATCCAGACAGGGACGGTGCTCAACGCCATGGACCGTATCTTGTACTTGGAGACCATGAAGGATGTGACGGAGGTGTTTGAGGAGCGGGCACAGGGTTTTTTGGTGTACCGCAGACTGACGTTCGTCATGCTTTTGAGCTGTTCGGTGGCGATGCTTTTTATCTCTTTCTGGCTGACCAGGCCGATCAGGCTTTTGACAAAGGCGGCGAAGGAGATGACGGCGGGGGATTACAGTTATCGTGCCAAGCAGGTGAGTCGGGATGAGATGGGACAGCTTACCTGTGATTTCAACCTGATGGCGGAAGCTCTGGAGGAGAATATCCATAAACTCGAGGAGGGCGTGCGCGCCAGAGAGGATTTTATCGCGGCTTTCTCCCACGAACTCAAGACGCCCCTGACTGCCATTATCGGATATGCGGATCTTTTGCGATCCAGAAAATTGGATGAGGAGAAACATTTTCTCTCGGCCAACTATATCTACACAGAAGGAAAACGCTTAGAAATCATGTCGCTTAGGCTTCTTGACATTATTGTCACAAAGCGTTATGAGATAGACGCCCAGCGGATCAATGTGGAAGTGTTGTTTGAATATCTGCATGACATGTACGTGGAGAAGGAAGATATGAAATTCCTCTGTGAATATCAGGAGGGAGCGGTCCAGGCGGAGCTGAATCTGATCAAGACGGTGCTGCTCAATCTGGTGGACAATGCCTGCAAGGCGTCGGAGTCCGGACAGACCGTGGAAATATATGGAACGAGACAGGAGAACGGTTATCTTTTTGCGGTGAAGGATTATGGAACCGGCATACCGGAGGAAGAACGCAAGAAGATCACGGAGGCTTTTTACATGGTGGACAAATCCCGATCCCGCAGCAAGAACGGGGCCGGACTGGGACTCGCGCTGTGCACGGAGATTTTAAAGCTCCACGGCAGCGAGCTTATGATAGAGAGTACAGTAGGAGAGGGAAGCTGTTTTAGTTTCCTGTTGCCATACGAGGAGGGAAAAGAGCTTGAGGAGGGAAAGGATCGTTAATATCATAGTGGTGGCAGTCGCGCTTGTGGCGTTGTTGTTTTCCATATGGGGGCCGGAGAAGCTGGCCATGTATCAGGACAGAGGCGTGTTGAACCAGATCTCCGTGGAGGCTGTTGAGCATGGGAGAGAGGGGTATCGCTATACCTTGAGCAGCAATGAAAAACTCTATATTCTCTCAAAGTGTCTGAACAATCAGGTTCGTCCGGAGAGCGAGCTGAGCTCCTTAACCAGAGTGGAGGTTTCCGATGTGGATTATGAGGAACTGACCGGCACATATGCCTTCGTGGTCAACCGTCAGGGGCCTTCGGACATGGAGATCACGGAGGAGGAGATTTTTGAAATCTGCAATCAGGAATTGGAAACCTTAAAAGAGCTGGGAATCTTGCCGGACGGTGTGAAAAAAATGTCTGCATCCTCTTACAACGCGGAACTCTACTCCGCCATCGATGTGCTGGAACCGCGCAATAACATGGCGGTATGGAAGATTAGTCTCTCCACGGATGTGCAAAATGCGGACAAGGCCAATCGTCTGCTCGACGCTTATGTCGATGCGGATACGGGTAAGATCTATGAGTTTTATGTGCGCACGGGGAAGAGCTGGAACGATATGGAACCGGACGGGATTGCGGAGGCTTGGAGCGAATATTTGGGATTGGAGGGGATGGAAGCCTATGAAGCCGCCAATCCGCTCTCGGAGACCACGCAATATTTTGAAAAGTATCGTTTCCCCGGGATAGATGAGGGAAACACGGTAATGACCATCGGTTTTTATGAGGGAATCAATGAGTTTTTCTTAAAAATAGAAAAGTGATGCATCTTGTATGCAAAAAACTTGATGTTTCGATGCAAAAAATATGAAGTTTTGATGTGCCCACCGCGTATATTTGTAGAAAAGAACGAAAGAAAGCGCGGTGACATGATGCAGAAGAAAACTTCCTATATAGAGGACGAAAAGAGTTATTACAGGAAAAGATATGTACGATGGTTAAAGAGGAAAACGCTTAAAAAGATTGTGGAAACTGCCCTGGCGCTCACGCTTGCGGCGGCGGTCGGTGGTGCGGCGGCGTATGTCGTGTTGGAATCGGGAGGGCCGTCGGGAATAGAACGGGTATATGCGCAGAATGAGGAAATCGTCTCAGGCGGCGATATGGGAGAAGTACAGGCGGAGCCGATGATGGACGGCAGGGCCATGGGGATAGAAAAGGAGGAAGCTTACGCTACGGTTTCCGGAGGGGATTGCGGGTGGACTTCTTATTTGGCGCAGAACGTCAAGAATGTGGCGAAGGAGCCGGAAGAACTGTTGATTGTAGTGGATGCGGGGCACGGCGGAGAGGACGAAGGCTGCGCTCGAAACGGTGTCAGGGAGAAGGACATCAATTTGCAGATCGCGTGTCTGTTACAGGAAAAATTGACGGATATGGGGTATCAGGTGTTGATGACCAGGGACGCCGACAGCGCGGTCTCTCTGGATGAGCGGGTGGCGGCCGCCAACGGCGCCGGAGCCGATCTGTATGTGAGTATTCACCAGAATGCCTGTGAGGTGCAGGATCCGAAAGGCATGGAGGTATGGTACTGTACGCAGGGCAAGGGCGGCGAGAGCGAGCGTCTGGCCAGATTGCTGAACAAGTTTGTGATACAGAGCGCCGGAATGGAGGACAGAGGCATCTGCGAGACGGACACGCTGCGCGTGCTGCGGGAGAGCACAATGCCGGCCTGTCTGGTGGAGACCGGATTTTTGTCCAATCCGTCCGAGCGGGCCGAGTTGGAGGATAAAGCGTATCAAGATAAGATCGCGTCAGGGATTGCCGATGCTATCGAGCTGTATTTTTTCCCCAAGACCATGTATCTGACCTTTGACGATGGGCCTTCTGCGGAGAATACCGTCGCCGTGCTGGATATTTTAAAAGAGCGGGGAATTTCGGCCACCTTCTTTGTCATAGGGCAGAGTGTGCGCAATCATCCGGAAGTGGCGCAGAGGATTGTGGTGGAGGGGCATACGATCGGTATTCACTGTAACAACCACGCGTATGAAGAACTCTATGCGAGTGCAGACAGTTATATGGAGGACTTTTGGGAGGCTTATGAGGCTGTGTATGAGGTGACAGGCGTGGAGGCGAAGTTGTTCCGCTTCCCCGGAGGCAGCATCAATTCTTTTAACGGCGACGTCTATGAGGAGATCGTAGAGCGCATGACAGAGGAGGGCTTCATCTATTACGATTGGAATGCTAGCCTGGAGGATGCGGTGAAAAAGGCGGATCCGGAGGAATTGGTGGAGAACGGGGTGAGCAGCACCCTATCTAGAAAGCGTGTGATCATGCTGGCGCATGATGTGGTTTACGCCACTACGCTCTGTCTGGAGGATCTGTTGGATGCGCTGCCGGAGTATCGGATGGAGCCGCTGACGGAGGATGTGGAGCCGATACAGTTTGGGGGGAAGTGAGGGATGGAATGAAAAATAGAGATATATCGTGTCTGGATCACGGTGTATCTCTATTTTTATCTGCCCATTGTATAAAAACGGGAAGTAATAAAATGCTTAACAAATGTTATAACATAAGATATACTAATAATATCATAAATGGATGTGTGATTGGTACTAAATCAGAGATAGATGGGTAATAAACTCAGTAAAACCGGTATGGAAGGAAGTGTGTGTTGATGAAAACATATTTATGGATTGAGGATAGAAAGGAGAAATCCGGTTATATATTTTGGCAGGCATTTATGAGACAGTTGTGTCCGGAAATAGTAGTAGAAAGTAAGAAAAATAATAGTGAATTGGTAAAAGCAGTTAAGGCGTTAGAGGATAATGAGAATAGATATATCATAGTATTTGATAATTCTTTCGATAATCTGCTGGTAGTTATGGAACAGAAACTGTTAAGAAAATATGCAGAAGCTAAAGGTAATGTTCTTCTGCTGGATATTATATGTTTTGAATACATATTACTTGAGTTTAAGGATTTGGTAGAATGGATTTATGCACCAAATGATGAATTATTAGCAAAACGAAAAAACGCAATTGTTGCAAGAGAAAAACTAGTAAAAACAATTCAAAATGGCGAATTAAATTATAAAGATATTCGTGAAATTGTAGAATATAGTGAAAATGTCGATAACTATAATGTAGAGCAGTTATCTGCAAAGATTTTGTTTGATTTAACAAGAAATACTGGTTTTGAGGTATCAAAGAGTAATATTGGTGAATGTTGGATAAAATCTTGTTGTGAATGGAGGCAACGAATGTCAGATGATGTTTGTGGTCTTGACGCAAGTAGATTACAGCTTAAAGAAAAGATGCAGCATATTTGCAAGGGAACAAGTCTTTTAATGCAATTTCAAAATATTGGCTTGGAGGTGGTATTGTGATTACAATTTTTAAGAACAAAAATGATATTCCGCAAGAAGTGGAATATGTAGAATTAAATGATATTTATTTTAATCAAAATACTGCACGTAAGCTTGATGAAAGGGCCAAAAAAATTATTGGAATAATAGATGAGGCGAAGTTAATTGGTAAGTATAAAATATGCTCTAAATTTAATGATATTGTCCTGGATGTTGACAAGTTATCAGCAGGTTGTAAAACGGTACTAAATGTACTATATAATCCAGACAAAGTGTTTTGTTTGAAGGAATGTGGAAACAATGCATTGGAGGTGCTATATAATCTTGATGCAGGCAATGTTTACAGTGACTATGCGATAATTCCTTTTGAAATGGCAGCGGTGAGCGTACAGACTTCTTCAGGAAAGAAAAAAATTTGTGGTTATGAAGAATTAAAGGAGTGGTGGTGTTATGAAGAGTAAGCCAATTATAATGGAGCATCTTTCCATAGAGCATACTTCGTTTGTTTTGGATTTTGAATTTACGAATAATATCACAATATTGATGGGAGATTCCGGAACAGGAAAAACGGCATCCTTTTCATTTATAAAAGAGAGCATGGCATTGAATCCCAATATTGTCTGTTTAAACTATTTAGATTATCAGAAAGATATTGGTGATATTATTAGAAACACAGAAAAAAAGCTGATAGTGATTGATAATGCAGACATACTTTTGGATGATGACACAAGAAAGTACATTGCGTTAGATGACAAGAATCAGTATTTGATAATTGGTAGAAATCCGAAGAATTTGTTTGTTACGAAAGAAAATTTGTTTGAACTTGTGAGTGAAAAACAGGGGGAACAGACAGTGCTGAGGATTGAAGATTATTTGTAATATAGGGATGAAACAATATTGCTGAAAAGCGGAGGACGTTTATCCATGCCATATGATAACGGCGCAAAGACTGGGATTGTCGTTTCAAAAGCTACGATCAGGAATTGGGAAAAACTGCATACAAAGGCGGCAGGACGCTTAACATCCCGCGCCAATAAGAGAAGATCAACAAAGCGCATTTTGCCGTGGGAATCTATCAGTAACAAAGAGAATGTCGCGTTGATTCAAACGGTGCTGGAGGACATCGATGAGCACGGTCTGGATATTATGTCCGCGATATTTTCTTTGGGGATCAGTCTTTTGAAAAGCGCCGGTATTTATGAAAAGCGTCATGTCAGAGCTGTTTTAAGCGAATATGCGGACATTGCGGTTGTGGGTCATTTAGCGGCTTCTTGTCTGCCGGACAATGAATTTGATCTGTTAGGTCTGATCTATCAATCCTATTTACAGGAAGGGAAGAAAAATACAATAGGTTCCTACTATACGCCGCCCCCAATAACTCATAATATGACAAAAAATTTTGAGTTTTCCAAGGGCAAACTGTTTTTTGACCCGTGTTGTGGGAGCGGAGCGTTTTTGTTGAGCGTTGCGGCGACTAACCCTTGTCAAGTCTTCGGAGTGGACTGTGACAAGATTGCCGTTTTGATCGCAAAGATCAATTTGCTGTTAAAATATAGGGAATTTGATTTTTATCCGCAGGTGTATTGTCTGGACTATTTAACGAGCGATTCGGTTATGCATAGACATCCGGTTTTGGAAAAGCGGTTTGATTATATTGCGACGAATCCCCCGTGGGGCGCAATGGAAACTGATATCCCTAGTGTCATCCCTGTCATAACGTCAAAGGAAACTTTTTCCTGCTTTTTCGTAAAAGCGTATGGGCAGCTAAAAAAAGATGGCATCATCCGATTTCTTTTTCCGGAAGCGATATTGAATGTAAAAGTGCATAAGGATATCAGAAAGTTTATTCTGGATACCGCCGGACTTGTCAGTATCACAGTCTACGAGGAATTGTTTTCGGGCGTGACGACGAAATATATCGACATGGCGTGCGGTTTGGGAGCCGATCAAAATGCGTTTGCCGTATATGCGGGTCATAACAAGCGAACCGTTGACAGGCGGACGATATATGAAACGGAGAATCTGGTGTTGAATCTTTTGTCTGACGAGGATCTGGCGATCGTTCGCCTTGTCAAAGAAAAAGGATGTTATTCGCTGCAAAACAGTGTGTGGGCATTAGGCATTGTCACAGGCGATAATAAGCATAAATTATCCGCAGAATGTCTTGCGGGAATGGAAAAGATTTATACCGGAAAGGAGATCCAACCGTATGTTTTAAGGTCGGCAAAGAATTACATTTTGTATGACAGAAACGCCCTACAGCAGGTGGCGAAAGAAGAAATTTACCGCGCGCCCGAAAAATTGGTATACAAGTTTATATCCAATAAGCTCGTCTTTGCATATGATGATCAGGCAAGCCTTTTTTTGAATAGCGCAAACATTTTGATTCCTGCCATCCCTTCCATGAGCGCTAAAGCGGTAATGGCATTTTTAAATTCGCCGCTATTTCAATTTATGTATCAAAAGCTGTTTGGGGAAGTAAAGGTTTTGAAGGGGAATTTGATGGAATTGCCGTTTCCGAAGATATCCGAAAGGGAAAATGATAAATTGACGGCGTTGGTTGATGGAGTTTTGCAGGGGGATCTTGCAAAAGTGGGAGAGATTGAGAATTATATTTTTGCGCTTTATGGTCTGACAGACGACCAAATTACATATATAAGAAGAGGAATAGATGGGAGGCGGTAACTTGATGAAATGTTAGAATGGACTTTACCATTCAAATGTGATATAATGACCTTATTCAAGGCATGAAGCGGCCGAATGGCCATCCAATATACTTTTTATAGGGGGTAAGAGCGTATGACGGATAGTGAAAAACTGGATCTGATTCTTTCTAAAATGGATAAGATAGATAAGATGGAGAAGGATATTACAGACATAAAGCTGATACTTGAAAATGAAATACGTGTCAATATCCGGCGGGTTGCTGAGGGGCATCTTGATCTGTCAAGAAATCTGCATGAAGCCATGAAGATTGACTCTGAAAAAGAGATGCTTTCTATTCGGGTCAATGTCCTTGAGACGGAATTAAGAAGGATTAAAGCACAGCTTGAAATTGCATAGTTATTGAACGGGAACTCTTTGCACTGAAACTGTCATATGGCGGTATCTTTACAGTACAAACTGAGCAGACGATGGAACATCCATTTGGTTTTGGGGTTCCGTGAAGTCGGGTTACTTTGCGTGACAGCAGATTTTGACATCTGTGGGACAGTAGTTACTACTATTGCTCTGCAGGTGTTTTTTTATGGGTAAGCAGTTCGCGGATGCAAGTAAACTGTTCTGACATGGAGAATTGAAAAAACTACGTCCATGCAATGTAGATGGCGGAAAGGCATGGTATTACTATGGAAAATGAAAAATGGAAGGATCGGACGGCAGGAATTGACGGACAAAAGAATGGGGGTAATCCGGCGGTACGTGTCTCGGTAGTGGGCATCATTGTGAATACGGCTCTTTCTCTGTTAAAGCTGGCGGCGGGCGTGATCGGCAGATCCAGCGCCATGATATCCGATGCCGTTCACTCCGCGTCGGATGTGTTCAGCACGGTGGTGGTCATCATCGGCGTCAAGTTGTCGGAGAAAAAAGCAGATCATGAGCATCCCTACGGCCATGAGAGAATGGAATGTGTGGCCGCGCTGATCCTTGCCATGCTGCTTGCCCTGGTGGGAGGCAGTATCGGTGTGTCGGGGATCAAAAAAATTGTGGCTGGAAGTTATGGAGAGCTGGCGGTTCCGGGGGTGCTGCCCCTTGTGGCGGCGTTAGTTTCCATCGCCGCTAAGGAGTGGATGTTCTGGTATACCAGAGCAGCAGCCAAAAAGGTGAGATCAGGAGCGTTGATGGCGGACGCTTGGCATCACCGCTCCGATGCGCTCTCCTCTGTGGGTTCCTTCGTGGGCATCTTGTTTGCCAGGATCGGCTTCCCCATTATGGACCCTCTGGCGAGCGTGATCATAAGCCTGTGTATCATCAAGGTGGCCTATGATATTTTTAAGGATGGTCTGGACAAAATGGTGGATCGCTGCTGTGACGACGAGACGGAGCAAAATATGCGGGATACCGCTCTGAGCGTGCAGGGCGTGCAGGGGATCGATGACTTAAAGACCAGACTTTTTGGCACCAGGATCTATGTGGACATGGAGATCTTAGTGGAGCGAGAGTTGAAGCTGAAAGACGCCCATGCGATCGCGGAGCAGGTACATAATGTGATCGAGAAGAAATTTCCTGACTGTAAGCATTGCATGATCCATGTGAACCCGACGGAAGAGATATGATAAAAATGAGAAATAAAGCTTGACTCTTACCTTAGGTAATCCTCTATGATGAACCTATATAAAATCATAAGGATGGGTAAAAAAATGAAAAGTGAAAAATGGTACACGGCGGGAGAAATGGCAAAGTTTGCCGGAGTTTCCCCGCGGACGATCCGGTTTTATGACATCAAGGGTATTTTGAAGCCAGTGGCTTGTTCTGAGGCGGGATATCGGTATTATGACCGAGATTCTATCGTCAGGCTTCAACGGATCCTCATGCTGAAATATCTGGGTTTTTCTTTGCAGCAGATAACGGAAATGGTAGAAGGCGAGACGGATTTAGACACACAGTTATCACAGCAGAAAAATCTCTTGCGACAGCGGAAGCAGCAGTTGGAAGAGATGATCGGCACCATTGAGATCTTGGAAAAGAGTAAAGAAGAGGAGAAGTGGGATTATCTGCTCCGCCTTCTGAATCTCTTGTCGGATGATGAAAAAATAAAGCGGCAATACGAAAAGGCAGACAATCTGGAAAGACGGATCAAGCTGCATGATTATAGCACCGCCTCGCAGGATTGGATGGATTGGGTATATGAGAGACTGCCTGTCAAACCAGGCGGACATATCCTTGAGATTGGCTGTGGAAACGGGATGCTGTGGCAGAAAAATATTGAGAAGCTGCCCTCAAATCTGCATTTACGATTGACAGATCAGTCGGAAGGAATGTTGGAGCAGGCGCATGACAATCTAAAACCTTATGAGAGCCTGTTCAAAGAAAAACAGATTCATGTGGAATATCAGGTTATGGACGCCAATAGACTGCGATTATCGAAGGAGAACTATGACTGTATCATTGCAAATCATATGCTGTATCATGTGGAAAACAGGGAGGAGTGTCTCAAGGAGATTGCAAAGGCATTAAAACCCACGGGTACTTTTGTATGCACCACCATCGGGGAACGGCATATGGAGGAACTGCATGAAATGGTAGCAGCCTTTGACAGTCGTATCGAGATGCCTTACAAAAATCTGACGAAGGGGTTTCGTCTGGAAAACGGCAGGCCGCAGCTTGAAAAATTTTTTTCTGCGGTAGTATGTGAGCGGCAGGAGAATGATCTGCTTGTGGATCAAGTGGACGCAATCTATGATTATGTATATTCTTACCCTGGAAACGCGCCCTGTATTCTGGAGCAGAGAGGCGGGGAATTTAGGGAGATGTTGCGGGAACTGCTGGAAAAGGAAGGCGCTATTTATATCCGAAAGGATACGGGGATGTTTCTTTGTTATAAAAGTTTAACCTAAAATCAATCTTATAAAAACAGATCGGACATGGAGGGGCACTCCGTCCGGTCTGTTTTTTCATTACTCTTTATCACATCCTAAATGTTCCATCGCAAATATAATGCACTGGTTGATAAATTCGTTACGGCTGATTTGGGTGTTTTCTGCTGCAGCGTCTATTTTTTTCAATAGTTCGGTATTTAAGCGGATAGAGATAACTTCCTTTTCGGGTTTGAATGGAATGAAGTGTTGCATAATATCATCTCCTTTCACATTGCTTTTACAATTACCTATTTCTGTTATGATTGGGTTATTCACTGCTTCGATTTTATTATTATAAGCTTTTTTGAAAGACTTATATATATTCGATTTTGTATCTAAAATGTGAATATTTAGTAGTTAGAAATTTTTGTTGTTCTGATGAGGGTTTTCATATTTGGGAGCGATTAAGATATATCATAAAAAGCTGACGAAAGGAGAATGTGAGCATGAGTCGGAATTATAATGCCGCATCAAATACGATCCTACAGGAACTTGAAAAAATAAAAGATGTTGAAATAAATGAAGGAATCTGCACGCCCATACCCAACTATCTGTATATCCAAAGGTATGGAAGAAGCGCACAGGAGCAGATGGATCAAATCCTTACAAAGATAGGAAAAAAAGACTGGTTTTTATTCAAGACAGGGGAGCAGTCAGAGGAGAAAAAGCTGATTGAAAAATTTGATATGGATCTACATAGACATGCTGACACCGGCAAGGAATATACAGGCTGCTCATTGATAGAACTTTCAAAAGAGACGCTGGGCAGAGACGAACTGCCCGAATTTCTGGAATATTTGAAAGAAAATGAACGGCAGCTTTATTGTCTGTTTACCATAAAAAATGCCGGGGATGCGGTGTCTGCACAAAAATGTATCGAACAGTATTTTTTTACACGCATCGTTTATGCGGAGGAGTTTTCCGTAGAAGAGCAGTTTGATATTATCAGAGATACGTGTGAAGAATATGGTTTTGGTATAGCGCGCAAAGAACGGATAGGGATCATGAGAGGGTTGGAAGACAGAAAATGGAAAGCAGATGAACAGGTTGCGTTCCTCTTGCAAAATGCCGCCAGAAGTGTGATTTATGAGGCGATGCTGGAAGATCAGGCGAAGAAACGGCTGATATCTGCGGAACTATCAGAGAGGTTGTTGTCAAAACTGCAAAAGACGACAGAGAAGGAAAGAATACTGGGTTTCCAGCCGAGAGAAGTTGAGAAACGGGAGGAATATCAATATGAATAAGATGAATGGAACGAAGTTTATCTCACAGGAAGAATTGAAGGAAAACTTGGTGGAGATCGATTTGGAGAAGAAGGAATATCCATACGGCGGCGTGCCGTTATCTGTGCAAAACGGAAAGGCTTATGTTGACGCAGGCGACAGCCATACCATTATTTTCGGCGCCACCGGAAGCAAGAAGACGCGTCTGTTGGGGATGCCCATGGTAGAGATCTTGAGCGGGGCCGGAGAATCTTTTGTGATCACGGATCCCAAAGGCGAAATATATGATAAGACTGTCGAAAATGTACAGCGGAGAGGATATCAGGTTTTTTGCATCAATCTTCGGGATTTCAAAGCGGGAAATACATGGAATCCGTTAGCGCTGCCCTATGATTTTTATCGCAATGGCGAAAAGGGGAAAGCGGTGGAGATGGTGAGCGAGTTATCCAAAATGATCATCGGAGAGGATCTGGAGGATCCCTTTTGGACAAATTCGGCAGCCGACGTGATTACAGGCTTAATGCTTATTTTGCTGGAAAAGGCAAAAAGAGAGGAGTGTAATATAAAAAGCCTGATCACTCTGTGGAGTCAATATCTGGATTCGCGCAAAGATACATTGGGACTTGTCAAAGCATTATTTGGCGAGTCTCTGGTCAGGAGAAAACTCGGAACGCTCTACAGCGGCTCTGAAAAAACGGTGGGTTCCATTGAAGCGATAGTTGCTACCGGGATCAATAAATTAGTCGTCAATGAAGAATTTGTGGAATTTTTGTCTCAGGACGGATTGGAGTTCGACGGTGTGATTGCTAAAAAGACCGCCATTTATCTGATCATTCCCGACGAAAACGCCTTCACTCATTTTGTTGCGAGTCTTTTTTTAAAGCAGTTGTACGAGGTTCTGATCAAGGCTGCGCAGAGGCAGCCGGAATGTAGATTGGCTATCAGAATGAATTATATTGTGGATGAGTTTGCGAATATTCCCAAGATCAATAACATGGATTCCATGATCACTGCCTCCAGAAGCAGAAATATCCGCTTTTATCTGATCGTACAGAGTAAAATGCAGATGAAGAACAAATATGGCGATATCGCATTTGTCATTTGTGATAATTGCAGTAATTGGATCTATTTATACAGCAAGGATTATGAACTGTTAAATGAAATCAGCAAATTATGCGGCGATGTGATCTATGATAATAACATCGTAATGCCCCTGATATCCGAATTTGAACTTCAGCATTTGAACAAAGAAAAGGGAGAAGCGTTAGTGCTTTCCGGAAGAAACTGCCCGTGTATCGTGAATCTTGCAGATATCGATGAATATCCGGCACAGAAAAAAAGACGGATGCAAAAAATGGATGATGGAAGCGGCGGCGCACAGTCTGATATCGAAGAGGAATCATGGCGGCCGGTATCTGTATTTAACATGGATAAGTTGAAGAAATGTAGGGAGAGGATGGAATATGAGAAAGACAAAGATAATGAAAGGGTATACAGTTATCCGTTCAAAAAATTAGTCAGGGCAAGATACGGGAAAAGAGGTAAGAAGATATGGTTGGTCGGAACTTATCGTGGAATGATCCTGGTAAACGAGGTGATCACAGAGAAGGAGCTGAAGACGGGAGAGGGCATTTTGCGGGTATCGATTACACATTTTCAAAAGCTTGAGGATGCCGTGGAATTGCAATGGTATACCGCTTCGCCCAGATTAGAGTTTGAGCATGGCATGAAGTTATCCGGAGACGGCAGGGATAAAATATTTTTGACGATACAGGAGCTCGGAGAGCAACATTTCAAACCGGTAGATAATAGACTGTTCTGACTGGCTATAAATTTATTATACGAGGAGGAATCGTTATGTCAGAGACAGAAAATTGGATGGATTCTTTTCGCACACAGAAAAGAGAAAATGTATATGTGTTGACAGTCACGATCATCGAGCAAAATAAAAAGGAACAGATCGTGAAAGAAGTTGTCGATTGTCCGAGAGGAGAGGCGGGAGCATGGTATGCCGGCAACCTGCTGTTCAGACTGGCCAACGAGAAGCTTAGAGGTACGGAATTTGAAACGATCGCGTGGGAAGACAGCCGGATGTTTGACCATGAGTCAGATAAAGACTATGCATATGTTAAAATGAAAGGCTTGCAGAAGCGCGTCATAGCTGAAATGAAGTGGTATCAGGAATTGCCGAAAGAATACGGCGCAGTCAAATAAATTTATATTGCAATAAATACAAATATAAGGGATAATAAGATGAGCAAAAAAGAACGAATATATGAAAATTTTGACGAAGAAGTACATAGCAGAATATGGGATCTGCTAAAGGGGGATTGGGGAAACGAACTCTTTCTACAGATGAAATCATATGCGGAACAAGGCTATGCCGAGGCCCAATATTATTTGGGATTGATGTATGATGACGGTAAGGGAGTAGAAAGAGATTCCGCACAGGCGGCGGAGTGGTATCGAAAGGCAGCCGAACAAGGTATTGCGGCGGCGCAAAGCAATCTGGGAACGATGTATGAAACGGGAGACGGCGTGCAGACGGATCATGGTCTGGCGGAGAAATGGTATCGACTTGCGGCCGAACAGGGAGATGAAGAAGCCAGACGCAGGTTGGATGAGTTGAGGTCATGAGTCCTTTCGTCATAGAACGGCATACATCGGTTCCCTTTGATCAATCAGGGGGTATCCTATGAGCAGCATAATTGATGAAATCGAAGCGGAATATGATGCATATTGTCTGGACGAGGGAACGAATCTGGATACCATGTATGAAAAGCTGTATCGGTATCTGAGGGGGTTTATCGCGATGACATTGCGAAACGCAGGGTGTTCGGACGAGAATGTTTTGGATGAAGTGACGCAGGAGACACTGACAGCGATAGCGACCGATAAAATCTATACTTTTCATAAAAAAGAGGCTAAATTTACGACTTTTTGCACGGTCATTGCCAAGAACAAGGCATTTGACTATGTGAGGAGAAGCAGATACCGCCTTTGTTCGTACAGTGAAGCGGAAGAGAATGAACTCTTTCGCTTCAGCGGTAAAGAGGCCTATTGCAATCCGGAGAAATTCCTGATCAGGCAGGAGCAGAGATTGGAGCAGATCGAGGCGGTAAAGAAATATCTGCATAAAATGGTCAGCTGGAAAGGCAAGCCATATCGAACGGTAGGCTGCTGTTATACGATGATATTATTTCACAGGCATCATCCCGACTCCAAAGAATTAAGCTCTCCCCAATGGGCGTTTGAGACGGTAAGGGAAGATACCGTGGAAAAAAGCGCCGATCATTTCATTGACGAGATGAATGAATGGTTCCCCAGGCTCCATCTGTATTGGGGCGATGCTTTTTTGGACGGCATGGAAGAAATGGAAAAGGGCGTCTACGTCAGCGATATGATTTTTGGCGAACATTTTAAAGTGAAGGACTTTGAGAACTGGAGCCTCAGGCTGCGCCAAAAGATGCGGGAAGAGCTGTTGGAAGAAGTGTGCGAGGCGCTGTGAAGGATATGAGGGATATGGGTGATATGAGGGACAAACATCTGACCGCGAAGGAAATCATGAAATATATAGATGCATCGGATCTGTCCGAAGACTATCTGCTCTGGATGGAAGAGGCGGCGGAGCATATTCAGGCATGCGATGTATGTCAGGAGAGGCTGCATAGAGCGATGATTGCGGAGAGCGTCTGTGAGGAAGAAGGGTTGGCGGCAGGACTGAAGCTGCTGGAGTATGAAGAGGCAATCCGAAAGAATATTCTGATCGCGCATTTGAGTCGTATGCGGGAGCAGGAAAAGATGGCGGAGTTGATCGGGCAGATTCGGGACGGTTATATAGAGCGTTTTGCGTTTTCTATGGCGGATCTGCGAAGGAGTGCAGGCGCGGTCAGGGGGGCGGCTCCACAGTGTGGGCAGCAGGTGACGCTTGAAAAATCAGAGGATAAGCTGCTGCTTAGGATTTCGGGTGAGATGGGGAAGGAAAATAGGACAGGAACGGCGGAGGTATGCAGTAAGATCACGGTGATTTTGCGCATGGAAGATGGGGAGCCGATTGTGAAAGAAGCGCTCTGGGACGAGACGAGCGGACAGTATGTGGCTGTAGTGGATGGGGATGTGAGGGGAGAGATGCTGGAGGTATATCTGTGGTTGTGATTTAGAAAGGAGTACAAAATCAATATTGTATTATGGTGACAGGATGTTACAGAAAGTTACGGAAAGTTACGACAAGTTACGCTCCAGCGGGGCAATCATTCCCATTCGGACACGCTCTCGCTCGATGAAACACGTAGCGGCACATAAGCTGACAAAATACGTCAGCTAAGTGCCGACGTGTTTCAACGGTTCCTCATGGGAACAATTACCCCACTGGAGCTCAGCATCCGGCAATGTTGCAGGCTTTTTTAAGCTTGTGATCCGCACAATGACACTTGAGATAACTGATTTAGCCATGAGTTTTCTATATTTTTGTCGGAGCATGAGTGCCCGCGGGATGAGATAACTTGGAACAGCCTTGTGCAGATTGGAGCGTTTTCTTACAGCGCGATTACGGCACCCAGGGGAAAATGCACATGGATGTGCATTTTCAGGTTTCACCGGGCACGGATGCCCGTTGAAACCGACCCGCAAGTTGCAATATTTTGCTCCGCGCTGTTAGAAAACGCCCAATCGAAACTCGGCTGTTCCAAGTCATCTTATCCCGCGGGTACGCACCTTGCCGGAAAGCATATGGCTGAACTGTCACTTAAAAACGAATACGAAGTCAATAGCATATTGAAAATATATTTTTGCTATGATATCATGGTTACATTGTGGAACCGTGTAAAGGAAGGAAACGTTGATGGAACAACAGAGAAAGTCTTATCGTGCCAGTGAACAAAAGTCGCTTTATGCCCAAAAGCAGGATGACAATATCGCAAAGGCTATGAGTCGGCTGCATCAGAGGCAGCAGCAGGCGAAAGAGGAAGAGGAAATTTTCCGGATGTTGTCAAAGCCAAGAAGTAAGAAATATATAGAGCTGGTTAAGAAAAGTATACAGATGACCCAAAGGTTAGGCGAACTGGAGGCACGCAGGAGAGAACTGTCCGCGAAATCGGAGCAGGAAGCTGAGAAGGCCTTGTGTAACGTCAGGGAAGAAACTCCGACAGAGCCGGAAGAGGAAGCTGGGAAGGCTTGGTGGAATGTCAGGGAAGAAGCGTCAGTAAAACAGGAGCGGAAAGCGCCGACAAAACCTGAGCGGAAAACCGAGGCAGTACCCCCGACAAAACCGGAGGAGGAAGCTGGGAAAGCCTGGTGGGAAGTCAGGGAAGAAAAACGGACAGAACCGGAGCAGGAAACTGAGACGGGTTGGTGGGACGTCAGGGAAGAGGCGTCCGCGAAACAGGAGCAGACACTTGAGACTTCCCGTATCGAAGAAGAAATCAACAGAGAGATGGAGCAGATTCGGCAGGAGCTTGAAGAACTGAACAGGGCATTGGACGAGGAAATGCCGATGTACAGCAGGAGTCTGGGATTTATCTATTCCTTTCTTAAGGAGGAGGCGTTGATCAATCAAGGGGTGATCTCTGGCCCGGGGACGCCGTTTTTCTCATTGGCCGACTTACTTGATCTGGTGCAGTCCCAGACAGAACAGGAAAAGAAACAGTGGGCCACAGGTAATCAGGTATATCGTGAGAATTGGAGTAAATCTTTGCTGGTTGTCGAAGTCTATCTGACGGCGGTATGTGTGGTCTGGGACGACGGAAGCGTAAAATGTTACAGCGATTGAGAGGCAAAAAGATATGGTATTGGGAATTGATCTGGGAACGACCTATTCGGCTGCGGCATATCTTGATGAAAATGGCGAGCCGCAGATCGTGACAAACGCCGAAGGGCACAAAGCGACGCCGTCAGTCGTCATGATCGACAAGAATAAAGTGGTTGTCGGGGAAGC
This sequence comes from Candidatus Gastranaerophilales bacterium, assembly GCA_023663225.1. Classification (GTDB taxonomy): domain Bacteria; phylum Bacillota; class Clostridia; order Lachnospirales; family Lachnospiraceae; genus Acetatifactor. The sequence continues at coordinate 61,459 of JAMPHU010000004.1, read as the reverse complement.
GGCTAAAAAGAGGGCATTTCAATGGTTTGGGAAAGTGTTTTCCCGAATGAAAATGCAGATGGGAATCAAGGGTTTCTTTCGGAGTCGGGAAACGGATACCGAATACAGGCCCGAAGAGCTTTCCGCATATATTCTCAAAAAGCTGACGCAGGATGCCGGACAGAAGCTGCAGGAACAGATCACGGGAGTCGTAGTGACCTTTCCGGCAAATTTTCAGGACAATCAGCGGAAGGCGACGCAGGATGCCATCTGTGCCGCCGGACTGACAGAAGTGGGGATGATCAACGAGCCGACTGCCGCCGCGCTGTACTTTTGCCATAAAACCCATATCGACAGGGGAACGATACTGATTTACGATCTGGGGGGAGGAACCTTTGACGCCACATTGATGACTGTAAACGGCAATGAAATCGAGGTACTGGCAACGGTGGGCGACAATACGGTCGGCGGCGTCTATTTTGACGATGAGATCGTTAAGTATGTAATCGAGAAATTCCGAGATAGGTATCAGGTGGATCTGGAAGAAAAACAGTACGACAGTGTGAGGAACGAGATTGCTCTGGAGGCGGAGGACTGCAAGAAAACCCTGAGCGAATGTGAGCAGGCATATATTTATGTGAATCTTGACGGTGAACGGAAGGAAGTGGTAATTACAAGGGAGGAGTTTGAGAGACTGATCCAACCGGTCTATAAGGGGACGGAGAGCACCATCAAAATGATGATGAGGCGAAAGGGTTTTAAACCGGAAAAAATAGACAGGGTATTCATCACAGGCGGTTCGAGCCGGATTCCTTATGTGAAAAAGCAGTTGGAAAGATTATTTAAAAGAGAATTGTTTTATGACGAAGATACGGATAATGCGGTAGCGCTCGGGGCAGCGCTGTATGGCAGGCTTTGTACGCAGACTGTCGGAGCGCGGGAACTTTCTTTTCAGGATGTCTGCTCCCATGGCGTCGGCGTTCTGTTGTATGAGGGCGACGAGCAGTATAATGAGGTATTGATCGAGCCAAATTCCAAGATTCCTGCCACAGTGGAATACCGCTGCCAGACGCGGTTCCAGGGTCAGTCCCGCATATCCCTCACGGTGACGCAGGGGGAAAGCAGGGAACTTGCGTATGTCAATCCGTTGAGTGTGATCGATATTAAACTCCCCGGCAGATTTCCGGCAGGGACTCTGGTCAATATCGGTATCGCGCTGGATGAAAAACAAATGCTGCATGTGTATGTGGATATTCCCGACGCAAATATCAAAGAGGAATATCACTTAAAGCGTTTATCAAATCTGTCGGAAGAGGAAGTGCATGATCTGTCAGAACGCGTGGCGGACGCGGAACTGCTCTTTGGGGCGGCAAAACCCGAAAAAAGTAAGATAGGCTTCTTTGATAAGCTGAAAAAGACGAAGCGTGCAGACCGAATCGTGAAAGAATCGGTCAACGATTATTTCCGCGGCGTGGTCGGCATGAAAAAAATCAAAGAGGATATCAGCATCCTATACACGAGTCACGAGATGGGGAAAAAGGGGATCGGCGGGAAAGTTTTCCAATGGAATTTCCTGATCGGCGGAGAGAAGGGGAGCGGGAAAAAGATGCTGGCGGGGATCCTGGCTGAGATTCTGTACGACCTTCACTATACGGACAAGAGGGAACCCATTGAAATAAGCGCTGTTCAGCTTCTGGGCGATCCGGATAATCTGAATCTGCTTCTGAATGAGGATGGGAAAAAATGTACCATGCTGATCCAAGATACGGAAAAGCTGATAAATTCTTCGGAGCAGGAAAATAAACGGGATAACGACAATATATGGACTCTTATTGACGCCTATCTGGACGACGCGGTGCGCAGCAGGAATGTGTTTTACATCTTTACGGGCGAAAAAGACGCCATGGAAACCATTCGGGAGAAGTATCCGCAGCTCACGGCTGAATATATGACGTATCTGGAAATACCCACCTATACCATGGACGAATTGTTTCAAATCGGGAAAGGCATCATAGAAAAAGATGGATACCGCGTGGCTCCTGAAGCGGAGATGAAACTTTTTCGCCTGATCAAGAATGAATCTGTCAGGGGCAATTTTGCCAATATACATTCTCTGCAAAATATTTGGAAGGATATCTATATGAATGTAGTGGCGCGATACAGTCAGAACCCGGGCATGGAACGGGTATTGCGGGAAGAGGATTTCATTTTGACGGACAGCGAGGAAGAGACCGTGGAAGAACTGTTGGATAAGCTGCAAAGGCTCCCGGGTCTGCGGAAGGTGAAGGAGGAAGTCGCGAGAAAAGTAACGTATTTTCAGTACTGTGAAAAGCTGCGCAGGGAAGGCGAGACGCCGGATGACGAGATCACCTTACACACCTTGCTGCTTGGGCCGCCCGGAACCGGCAAAACGACGGTGGCGCGTCTGATCGGGAAGATATACGGAAGTCTGGGTATCCTGCCTCGGAGCGATATCTTCCACGAAGTGACAAGGGCGGATCTGGTGGCTGAATATGCGGGGCAGACAGCGCCCAAAGTGGAGAAGGCGGTGAAGGAGGCTCTCGGGGGCGTCTTGTTTTTGGATGAGGCATATGATCTGGTTCATTCCCAAAACGGGGGAAACGATTCCTTTGGGGAGGAAGCGTTGACGACGCTTATGAAGTACGCGTGGGATTATCGGGATCGCTTCATGATCATCATGACAGGATATGAGAAGGAAATGAATGAGTTCATAAATGTGAATCAGGGCATGGATCGACGCTTTCCGAGGGATAACAGGCTGCATTTCGAGGATTACAGCGATGATGAGTTGTATGAAATCTTTCTCTATATGATAAAAGAGGGCGGATATGCTTTGGATGAGGATGCGGTAGAGCCTGTGAAACAGTTGATCAGGCGGAGGCGCAGCTTGAAAGGCTATGAAAATGCGGGGGGCGTCCGGAATACCTATGAGGGACTGAAACAGGCGGTGGCGTTCCGGATTGTGGAAGCGGAAGCGTATGAAAAAGACAAGATGCGTACAATCAAGCGGGAAGATATTGACCGTTATATGGATAATTCGGCGGATCAGGACAAGACCCTTGAGGATTATCTGGATGAATTGAACGCTTTGACGGGATTACAGGGAGTAAAGAAAGCCGTCGAAGAAAAAATCAACTTTTTGAAACTCCAAAAGAGAAGGAGAGAGGAAGGAATTGACAAAGGGGGCGCTATTACGCTCCACACCATGTTTTTGGGAGCGCCGGGCACCGGCAAGACGACGGTTGCAAGGCTTCTCGGGAAAATATACGGCAAGATGGATCTGCTTGCCGACGGCAATCTTTTCATAGAAGTCAAGAGATCGGATCTGGTGTCAACCATTGTGGGCGGAACCGAAAAAAATATGGAAGACGCTGTAGACCGTGCCATGGGAGGCGTCCTCTTCATCGACGAGGCGCACAAGCTGGTGACAGGGGAGCAGGACGAGTATGGCAAAGCGGCGCTTGCCACCCTGATCCCGTTGATCGAAAATCACAGAGATAACCTGATGGTCATTATGGCGGGTTACGAAGACGGGATCCGAGAATTGAAGAAGTACGACAGCGGTCTGGACGGGCGTTTTCCGAATCAACTGCTGTTTGAGGATTACACCGAGGAAGAGTTGTACCGGATTTTTTTGTATATCCTGAAAAAGAATCAGTTTTTTCTGGATGAGGATGCGAAGGACGCCGTGATGGAGCTGATCAGGAGGAAAATGCGGGGAAGGGATTTCGGCAATGCCAGAGAAATGCGCAACCTTTACGAGAAACTGTATGTCGCGGCCTCAGAACGTATCGCGGCTATGGAGAGAAAGGCGGATATCAGAGAGCTGCAGCAGATCACCCGCACGGATGTGGAAAGTCTGACTGACAACACGGATGCGAAACAGGAGAAAACCGTCGAGGACTATCTGGCGGAATTGGACGCCATGGTCGGCCTTGGCAGCGTCAAGAAAAAGGTAAAAGAAATGCTGGTGAATTTTCGGGTCGCCAGGAAGATGAGTAAAGACAGAGGAGAAGCCGTTTCTGCAGGCAGCTTACATATGATCTTTGAGGGAAATGCGGGCACGGGCAAAACCACAGTGGCGAGGCTGATCGGCAAGATTTTGGCTCTGGAAGGCGTCCTGCCAAACGGCGATGTGTTTGTGGAAGTCAACAGGAACAAACTGGTGGCGGGTTATCAGGGGCAGACCGCGATCAAGACGGCGGAGCTGGTCGAGCAGGCGATGGGCGGCGTGCTGTTTATCGACGAGGCATATGCGCTGGTTGCGGGGGAACAGGATTCCTTTGGCAAAGAGGCGTTGGATACGCTGATCGCGCCGATTGAGAATAACAGGGATGACCTGATGGTCATTATGGCGGGTTATCCGGACCAAATGGAAGAATTGATGAGCAGGAACGCGGGACTGAGGAGCCGGATGCGGACAGTGGTGTACTTTGAAGATTATACGCTCGATGAAATGTATCAGATTTTCTGCGGCATGGTGGAGAAAAGAAAATATCGGCTGGAAACCGGATTGGAGACTGTCGTCAGGGAATATATCTGCAGGGAAAGGGATAAGGCCCGGGAAGACGGCGGAGATTTCGGCAATGCGAGGGGCGTCCGCAACTGTGTTGAAGATGTCATAAGCAGACATAACCTGAGAGTGTCTGAGGGAAAGGACTTGGAGACGCTTTCGGATGAAGAGTTTTATACGATCAGCAAAGCGGATATTGCGGGCGAAGAATAGAAGACCGAGAAGGGATATGGAAAATGGAAGAATTATTGGAAAGACTGCGTGATTCTGCGGAGATGACATCAGAGGAACTGGAAGAAATGCAGGAGACGCTGGAAGAGAAGGATGACGAGCTGCGCACCAAGATCACGATGGCAAGAGACGAGAAATTGAAGGCGGAGCTTGAGACGGAGCGTCAACAGGTTCAGGAAGCGATCGTATTGGTGGAAACCCGAGTAGAGGAAATCAAAAGCAGGGAAATGAGCGGCCTGAGCGCCTATCGCGAGGAGGATGAGCGGGAGCACGCATATCACGAGGAGGATGTACCGGAGCACGCGTATCGCGGGGAGGATGTACCGGAGCAGCGCAGCCTGAGCGTGAATCCGGAGGATTGGTTTTTTTTTGATACATGCAGCCGGGCGGAGGAGGAAGGCGGCATAGAAGCCGTGAAGAAACTGTTTGCGGAGGCGAGTATAGAGGCGGAAAAGGGAAATGCGGACGCCCTTTATCGTCTGGCAGTTATTTCAAGCTGGCGTGACCGAACCGGCACATTAAAAAAACGCCGTCTGCTCCGCAAGGCAATGGCACAGGGAGCCGGCGGAACCTATTATGATATGGCGATCCTGTTAGAAAACGGATATTTTGTGGAGCGGGATGTTGAAAAGGCGCTCGCATATCTGGAAAAGGCGGCCGAACTTGGTTCTGTGAAAGCGATGTGGGAAATGGCGCAGGCCTATGCGTCAGGCGAAAATCCCGAGGAGTGGAGGAGTGAACTGCCGGAAGACTCGCGCAAAGCGATGGAATATTATCAATGTTATATGGAGAAGGCGGGGCCGGGCGGTGACAAGTATTTGCGGTGTTTGACCGGTTATGCGGCCTGCGGCATTGTGATTGGGGAAGAAAAGTTCAAGAGTGTAGATTATCTCAAAGAGTTACTGGCGCCGCTGTTGGAGGCCGGAGGTTCTCATGCAAGCCTGGCGAGAAACTGGATCGGGGATGTGTTGTGCGAGGAAAAGCGGTTTCGGGAGGCGGTAAGCTATTGGCTGGAAGCCGGAGATTATGCGGGCGTCAAAAGAATCCTGGAACGATACGATGACATTTCCAATGCCGGAGACGGGGAGGCTCTCGACAGGCTTCTAAACGAAAAGATCAATGATGCCGGTCAGGACGAGGACATAAAATGCATGATCCTGAAATGGAAAGGAGACCGGGGAAAGGACGATGTGGAAGCATTTGGCTATTATTGTCAGGCGGCAGGTCTGGGGAGTAAACTCGGAAGAGACAGACTCCTCAAAAAATATAGGGAAGGCAATTTCATCGATGCGAGTGAATTTTTTAAGGAGTCTGCTGACGCGGGCAATATGGATGCCTATAAATATTTGGGAGACTTATACGCCGTTGACCGGCGCGGCAACACACATGACTACGAAAAGGCGATGGAATATTATCGCTACGGCGCGAAAGGAACCATGAAGGATACCTGCGAAAAACTGGCGGATGAGATGAAAAATCTGTTGAGACAGGAAAACAGGTACAATAGGGCCCTAGAATGTATTGCCTCTGCGGTTCAGGAGAGAAAAAAAGAGGGGTTGGATATGATCGAACAGTTGGCGGAGGATGGATATCCTGCGGCGGCAGCATATCTGAAGGAGCATAAACCCGAATAGGAGAATACAGAAAATGAAAGACAGCAAGCAAATAGACCAGAGCACCTATCAGTACAAAAAGCCTTTTCGTTTCATGGGCAAAGAGTATACCGACAGCAGGAGTCTTGCCGATGCCTTTATCGATCACTGGGATATTGCGGCGTCTGTTTTCCGTAGGGGCGGCATGGAGGGATTCTGGGAAGAATATGTGCAGGATGCGGATGGGCAATCGCCCGACTTATCGGCCGCCGCTGATTTTTTCCGCGAAGCATACGCGCGATTGTGGGATCCTGACAGGATAAAATATGGTGAGGACGATCCCGTATTTCAGTTGGTCCTGCACCACATCGAGCCTGCGCTCAACGGGATTCCCTTTGTTCGCGCGGAGGATGACGAGGCAAAGCTGTATTCCTTTGAAGCGTTTGGGAAATGGCTTTTGGCTCTGTCTGCCGACGGCAAATGGGAGGTAGCAGGGAACACCGATCCATTCGATGCGGATCATTGGAACCGCAGGCTTGTGGAGGATATGGCAAGATGCAGGGTGTTTTCTACTTATGTGCCGGAGATACAAGAGGCGGAAGCGAAGTTCTATCGGGCGGATGACGATTCCAAAAGCAGATTCCTGGGGGAACTGGCGTTAAGTCTTCAGGGAAAAGAGAGCTTTTGGTATCATAACGTTTTCTATACCAGCATGGAAGAATTGGCTCCGGTGATGAGAGAGAAGCTGTGCAAAGGCGTGGATGAGCAGCTTTTTCGGGAGCTGTTTGACTCTGATGAATACAGCGCCGCTTTTGAGAGTTGGAGCGCAAAGGTCGATGGGGGCAGATATCGGGAAAAATTCGCAGAGATGAAAGAGGGATGGCAGGAGTTGAGCGCCGCGCTGCCTCATAGAGAATCTGCCGGGACGGAGACAGTGGATACGACATACGGCAGTCTGTTAGAGCGGTTTCCCATGGAAGAGGAGGAAGTAAAGTCCTTTCTGGAAAAGAACGTTGCGGCGATCGCGCGTAAGATATCGATCAATCAAAAAGAGCTGACGTGTGAAACGGCTTTAAAGTCAGTGGCCATGGCCGCTGTTGACGTCGGATTTATGCGGAAGGAGGATATGGAGCAGATATCGTCTTTAAAGACCGTGGGAGATCGGATAGAATGTTTTCGGCAGCATTTGAAAAATGAGCAGGCTTATATGGGCAGACTGGAGCGTGCGCGGGCATGTTTTGCCAAAAAACGGCTGGCGTCCGGATGGAATGAGGAGGACAAAGAGGGGAAAATCATATTCCTTGCATTGGGTTGGCATCTGTTGCCCGCAGGGGAGCCGGATCAGGCGAAAGCTTTATTTGAGGAGGTCGATAAAGAGTGGCAAAAGAATCAAAAAGATGTCTCCGTTCTCGCAGAAGCATCAATGGTGCTGCTTTCTGTTCTGAGGAAAGGACTTTCCGGAGGCTGGGACAGAACATCTGCAAAAGGAGAGTCCGCTTATGAACAGTGTTTGGAATTGATCGACCGTGTATCGGGATTGTGCGTAGGGACGAGGCTTGAGGAGGAGTGGAATAAAACCTGTGAAATCGTCAGAGCCGACTCGCTCGAACCGTTAGAGCGGGCGCTGTCTGCATTTAGCGAAAAATATCAGAAGGAGGAAGCGTCCGTCATCAATATTGTGAAAAAGAGCGGATGCTTTGAAGGCATATCCTATGACGGTGAGAAAAAGGTTGTGATCAAGTGCGCGGCGCCTTCCGCCGGAGATAAATATTTTGAGGTAGTTTCCATCATCAGAGATCAACAGTGTCCTGTCACGTCGGATTATCTGTCAGAGTACAGACAGCGGGCAGAGAAGCTGGGACGGGAACTGTCCGCCATTCGGGAGGCCGACTGTAGCTGCGGGAAGTTGGGCGGGGTCATAGAAGCGTGTAAACGCCTGGCGCGGGCCCTCAAGGAGGCGGAAGATACGCTCAAAAGCTATGAGGGCAAAGATCCGCTGATGGAACGGATAGAGAGCAGGATGCATGAGATCGACAAGGAATATGAGGAAGCGGAGAAACGGCGCAAAAAGGAGGAAGAAAAAGAAAAGAGGGAAAAAGAGCGAAAGACGTTGAGAAGAGCGGAAATTTTGGCGAATATCTTCCTGTCGCCGTTCCTGTTAGTCTCACTCCTTTTCAAGGGCATCCGGTTCCTTTTCGAAAAAGTCCGGTCCTATTTTGAAAAGAAAAGACGTTTCAGAAGACGATCCAAAAAACGTTCCATAATAGTTATCATACTGTCGTCAGTAGTCGTTGTTCTGCTGCTATTTTACATCAGGTATGCGTCGCCTGTCTATTATGGCACAAAGTATTATCTGGGCAGCAGGATGAACTATTCGGAATATAAGATTGCAGGTTTCGTAAAAACGATCTATCCCAGAACATTCGAGGGTGTAGCCGGAATGACACACATTGAGATACCGGAAAGCGTCACCGAGATCGGGTGGTTCGCCTTTTCGGGCTGCGCTTCTTTGGAGGAAGTCACGATGTCGGAAGGCGTCGCCGAGATCGGGCAGTCCGCTTTTGCAGGCTGTACTTCTTTAAAGGAGATCGCGATACCGGAAAGCGTCACCGAGATCGGGCAGTCTGCCTTTTCGGGTTGTACTTCTCTGGAAGTCGTAGAACTGCGCGGCAGCACACTTTCTTTGGGCAACAATTTATTTGCAAACTGCGGTTCTTTAAAGGAGATCAGGAATGAAGGAAATATTGTGGATCTTGAAACGCTGATCCAGGGCAAGGTATCGAATTGCTGTAATCTGGATATGAGTGAAGTGTTTGACGATTTATATAACTTCGCGATCGAGGGAGTGCCGCTTCTGGAAAACGAGGTTCAGCTTAAGAATCTGCTTGACCGGCGTGAGATACCCTATGGGGAGGAGGTCGCCGAAAGGTTTGATCCGGTGTGCGATATCCTGACAGACGCATCGTTTGGCGCGGAAAAAACAAACGGAGACGTTCGCAGCGTCGATTTTTCTTTTGAGATGAAGCACAGAGGCGTCCTGTATACATTTGCAGGCAGGGCAAGCGGCCAGGCGGGAGGTCACATCGAAGTGGAACTGCACTGTACCGATATTGATATCAGTGAACTGCTGCAGCAACTGCGGGCAGGCGACGAGAATGGCATATGGGAGATGTTAGACGGGCAGGCGGTTCCGATCAATGGTCTTGATGTGAAGTTAAATAGAGAGGAAATAATCATTCAGGAAGCCGAACTGGTAGAAGAAAGCGAGTCAGAGTATAGTCTTTTGCTGAAACTTACGAGCGACAGACCGCTCGGCGAGATCACTTTGTTGGAAAGGGTAGAACTGTCAGAAGAGAACGCCTTTGTACCGGAGTTAAACCATATGTATAGAGCCGCGGACAGAGAGCTGCTCGGCACGTATACCTGTTCATCGGAGGACGGCAAAAGATCGGTGCTGACGATCGACAAGCAATATGAAAAGTGTTACTCCGTAACGATGGATGGAGTAAAGCAGTTGCTCGTCCTGGATATCGCAACGGAAAGCAGCGGTCATCTGATCAGCGTGGGAGAGGACGGAAACTTTGATATCCGGCCAGTGCAGTTAAATGATGACCGGGATGGTATTCATATCATAAATGGTGAGATCTATTATAAAACGGGTTCCGACGTATCCGACACGGCGCCGGAGGATATTACGCCATTTGCAGGCGTATGGCAGGGGCAGTATTATTATACGATTCGCGATTGGACAGGGGGTGAAGTATATTGGAATTGGATGGACACCAGACGATATATTTTGCCGATGGGAGAAAATATTTTAGCCATGGTCAGTGATTATAGACAGATGGGAGGATACTACTATTTTAAACCCTGCACCAGCTTCGACGTCTTAACTTATGATCCGGAGTCAGGTTACTGCAGGATAGAAAGGAAGGACTGGTTAGAAGAGGCGGAAAGGGATAGCAGGGCGCCTTATTATTATCAAACCGATGAAGCGTATGTGAATGACAGTTATGACCTGATATGGGACGGTGAGGATAAGTATACTACCAGAATAGCCAAAACAGAACCGGATAATACGATGGGAATGGCAGCAGATCCCGATCAATGGAGCATCTATGATGCTTCCGGAAATGTAAAAGAGGAATTATTGGTAAGAAATATTCCTGATGATGCGTTTCGATGGAATGGCAGCAGTTACTATCTCTACAATGATTTTGAGACATGGGAAGAGGCGGAAAGCTATTGCGAATCGGTCGGCGGACATTTGGCGATCATCGATTCCTATGAGGAGAATATGGCCGTATATTCCTATCTGAGAGAACAGGGATATTCTGAGGCCTTCTTCGGTGCGTCGGACGCCGCCGAGGAAGGAAAGTGGAGATGGGTAGACGGGAGCAGTATGTCCTATACAAACTGGAATCGTGGGGAACCCAATAATAATAGAGACCAGGATTCGGCGGGCGAAAATTATATTATGTTCTATTCCGGATATGCGTATGCAACATGGAATGACGGGCCTTTTAAAGCCGGAGACATGGTTATCTGTGAGTGGGATTAAAGACATTATTTGACTGTAAAGGAGAGTGTGGCGTGGATAAGTTAGCAAAGAAACAGCAGGAGGAGTTGAAGCGGATTGAGGCGACATTCGAGACCTTTTTGTGGACGCGAGCGGAGAAATTATATCAGGAGGCATATGGCGCTCTGGCAACCCCCGATTATGAGAGGGGTGTGCGGCTGATGCAGGAATTTGCCGAGGAGGTGTATGCGCCGGCAGTGTCTCAGATGGGAACGATTTACTATGAAGGGAATCGTGTGGAGAAGAATACGGTCATCGCGGCGGAGTGGTGGCGGAAGGCTGCGGTGCTGGGAGATGCGAAAGCGCAAAACAATCTGGGAGTTATGTATGCCCTTGGCGAGGGAGGGGTAGAGCAGGATGCAGTCATTGCGGTGGAGTGGTGCCGAAAGTCTGCGGAGCAGGGATATGCGGTGGCACAGTGTAATCTGGGAGCGAGGTATAGCAATGGCAAAGGCGTAGAGCAGGATAAAGTCAAGGCGGCGGAGTGGTATCGAAAGGCTGCGGAGCAGGGATATGCGAAAGCGCAATACAATCTGGGAGTTAAGTATGAAAATGGCGAAGGAGTAGAGCGGGATCAAGCCAAGGCGGCGGAGTGGTACCGAAAAGCGGCGGAGCAGGGACATGCGTCAGCCCAACGTGCGTTGGAGCGTTAGGTGCGGAGAAAGGGGTAGAAAGATAATGAGTGATGAAAAACAGCTTGGACAGGCAAAAAAGCGGGAATGATGTATAATAGAATCAGGAGTGAAGGAAAGAGACAGGGAACCAGTGTCTATCAAATGTCTCTGATATTCTTAAAGAGATGTGAGGAAGTATGTCTTTTTTACAGATAGGAGGTATTGTTATGGCTGCAACAACAGAAAGATTTTGGGCGATTTTGGATAGCGAGAGTATGCCGCCGGCATTTGACGGTGTGGTTGATACAAGTGATTATGTTCCAGATGAGGAAGCGATTAAAGCTGGAATCGAAAAGAATAAAGCCTTGATTGCTTCGTATGGGGAGGAATTTGAGGAGCTTCTGACATCAGCAGATTAAGCAAAGGCCAACTTAAATAAAAATATACCCCGCCCAGAAATAAGGCTCTGCAAACGGGCGGGTATTATTTTCCTCATAACTGCGCAGCGCTTCCACGGCCAGAGAAAAGGCAAGTCTTGGATTCTCGGGCGTTTTCACCAGATTCTCGTATAAAAACCGCATAAAATAATATCCGGAGCGGTCATCGATCTGCCAGAGGGAAGCGATGATGGACTGGCAGCCTGCCAGCTTCAGCGCGCGCCTTAAGCCGTAAACGCCCTCCGACGCGTGGAAACGCCCCTGCCCGCTCTGACAGGCGGAAAGAACTGCCAGTTTGACGGACGTAAGATTCATAGCGGATATTTGGCTGCAGGAGAGCAGCGTGTCATTGGCAAGCACCAGACCGCTCTTTTCCATGACAGAGAAAGCGTTGTTCCAGTCAGGGAGATCGGACAGCGTATTTTCTTCCTGATAAAAGACGCCGTGTACCGCGATATGGAGCAGGGAGGGCGCATGGCGGGGCTGGAAGTCAAACAGGGAAATGTCGGCGCTTTCTCCGGTATAACACACGGTGTTAAGGTATTCTGCAACCATATGAGCTTCCTTTTCGGCATAGGGCAGAGATGGATAGGCGGTCGTGGAAGGGTTCCCTATGATAAGGGGGTTCCTAAAAACAGTCTCATCACTCACAGAAGGCACACCCGATGATGGGGCAAGGGGCGCGCTCAGGTTTTCGGCGGATTGCATCAGAAGCTCTTTGCCTGTATTGATGTAGGTGATCTCATAATCATCTCCCAGATACCCCTTGGCGGATACGGACAGTCTGTCAAAGGGGAATTGTATCAACGCTCCGGCGGGGGCAATGATCAGGCGCTTTCTGTGCAAATCTTCCGGCAGAGCGGCGAGCAGTTCCCTGATGGGGCGATAGAGGCCCCGGCGCAGCTTCGTATCCAGTGCGCGCTGCCTGCTTTCCAGCTCCGCTGCCTGCTCCAGATCGGCGTTTATGGCATGGGCGGAAGCGGTGAGGAGTCTGCGCCATTCATCGATCCATTCATTTATTAAATGATAATCTGCAATACGGACGCAGGAAACCTCCCTGCCTGTTACCAAAAAGGCGCAGTAATCCTGTGTGGAGAAGGTTCTGACGACGCAAAATTCCAGAAGCGCGGTATCCGGCGGCATGAGCCGCATGATGTCTTTTGCGGTGACGGTTTCGCGGTTTTTCAGCGCATCCAGCGTCAGGAAATTCCGGCTTAAGTAAGAGGCTTCCAGGGAGATATATTTGGTGTTCAGCAGAAAATCATAGATGCTCTCCGGCGTCATGGCTTCCCTGCCAAGCGCTTCGTGGCAGGACAGATAAGCGTCCATGCAGAAGGAAAAATGATACTCCAGCATGGAAAGATGGTTGTACACATATTTTTCATTGTAATAGAGAAAAAGCATGTCGATCTGTCTGTAATAGTAACGATCCGCGGTTTTCTTACATTCTGAGATGGATTTATAATTGCCGGTTTGGGCGAGGAGGAGCAGTCTTAAGGAAAGTCCCTTGTCTCCCAGCTTATCATAGAGCTTTAACGCCTCGTCAAACTGCCCCTTTTCGATCAAAGTCAGACCGTGGTCATACACCAGGATTGGAAGCGCATCCCGACTGTAGCAGAGGGACGCCGGAAGCTCCCCGTCATTTCCGGCGGTAAAAAAGGAATGACTGAGAGCGTCAAAGGAGGGTGAGAGCGCATAGGAGAGCGACGCCAATGCGGTGAGCATATCAGGTGAGTCCTTTAAATCCTGCGTGAGATACTTCTGACAGAGGGAGCGGGCGTCCCCATATCTTCCCTCTCTGGTGTAGAGTTCCGCCAGAATCAGATCCATGGAGGCGCGCAGATAGTAGTCCTGCGGCGGTGTTTTTCGCAGTTCGGTGAGGATCGCAATGCCTTCTTCACTGTTATTGATCTTGCCGTAAGCGCAGGCAATCAGCGTCAGGTTAGCGTAGATATACTTGTCCAGCAGCACGGTATCCGCCGCGTAGCGCCGCAGAAAGCCGGACGCATCCGGCGGGATGAAGGGTTCGGCAAGGCATAAGGAATTGGCGCGCAGACCTTCGTCGATACATTCATAATACTGCTCCATATGGAAATGCAGTTTGGCGAGATGGAGAGTATAAAGAAAATCGGTCAATGCGCATGCGCCGTTTTCCTCTTCCAGAATCCGTATCGCATCTTCCAGAAACCATTGCGCCGAAACGATATTTCCGGCACTCAGATAACATTCACAGGCATCGAGCAGATGCACGGCGTAATAGGAGCGGGAATCCGCGCCGAATATTTGCAGCGTGAGTTCTCTGATGGAGGCTTCATGGCTTTCATAGGCATCCAGATCATGCTGCCTGGCAGCGATGGATTGCAGCAGCGTCAGGATATTGAGATCAGTTAAGCTCAGAGAAGGATCTGCCGATTCGGAAATATTGTGGGAAGGATGTTGCAATGTCAGCAGCACAAGCGCTTCTGACGCCTGCCGTCTGGCTTGTTCCAGATGACCTGCGGCGTAGGAAAGCGAGGCGGCGTCGATGAGAGATGAGATCCGGTGATCCATAAGCGTTCTCCTTTGCGGAATCGTTGGTAACGGTGGGGATACTGGTGTACTGCATGGGCGTGAAAAGCAAACTCAAAATTTCCTGAGTCAAAAAATCACTGAGTCAAAAAATCAAAATCAGGGATTGACAGGACGGAGGAAATAGTTTATTATTAACAGTAAGAAAGAAATGGGTTTTCACCGTACATCTTGTTACGGCTTGCTCGTTTCTTTTTTTATTGCCAGAATGTCGTATAGGTATTTCCTATTATTTTCGGCATGGTTGATCAGAAGTCGGGCATGAAAAATGTTGTACCTGACAAGTACATTTTCTTCATAGACCGGAAGGGCAAAACGGACATTGTACCTATACCAGCCGTATTTGGCACTTTTAATATGTTTTTCCTTACGGTTTTCTTCAAAAGTCGGATTAGATGCTATCTGGATTAGTTCTGGTATTGCAGTAGCAGCATTTGCCTTAGCTTTTGCATTTGCGCCCATGAGGTTTTTTCGGCTCTCTGATTCTGTGTATTCTTCAGGCAGTTCACTTCCAATAAAAATACGCTCTGTATTTTCAGCGATTTCGTAATAGTCTCCGACATATCCTTCAAGATATTGCTTTACATCATTCCAGTCAATTTGCCGTTTCCCCTTGAAACGGATATCGTTGATCAAGACCAGCTTTTTACCGTCGGCATCGGTTATGATATTTACATTCCTGTTTTCAATCATCTTTTTTGTTCCCCTTTTTCTTTTGATTTGTAGACGTTATATTGTTTTTTGCGTCTCTGCACCACGACATTTGTGATGAGTGGAAACTTGCTCAGCAGGAGCTGAGCAGTTCCTCACATTTCTCAATGTATGATCTGTATTTCTCTAAGTTGGTCTTTTCATATAATTCTTTTGACAGTCCCAAGCAGTAGGTAAGAAGCTCTTTTTTATCGGATAGTGAAATGGACGGGTGCTGGGTCGTCTCCAATATACATGCGGCCAAATCGTCATAGGCGCCCAGAGTATGCAGTGTATCTGCAAGTGATTTTTTTATTGCAAGTGCCCGATGATACAGCGTTTGTACAAGATTCTCACTGCCGCCCACCTTTTCTAATATCCCGGCAACTTTTATATAACTGATGGAAAGATCCTTTTGGCTTTGGGGGGTGCCTAGTTCTTTCGCCAGTTGTTCACTGATCGTCCGATCCTTTTCATACAGCTTTAGCGCGTATATCAGGTTATTGTTACCGCCAAGCTTTTCATAAATTCCTGCGACCTTATAATAACGGATGGAAAGATCCCTTTTGCTTTCTGGAGTGCCAAGTTCCTCCGCCAGTTGTTCACTGATCGACAAAGACTTCTCACACATTTCCAGAGCACGCATCAGGTTGTCGTTACCGCCAAGCTTTTCATAGATAGCTGCAACTTTATAATAACTGATGGAAAGATTCGTTTTGTTTTCTGCGGTGTCAAGTTCCTCCATCCGCTGTTCGTCGATTGCCAGAGCCTTCCCGTACAGAACCAGAGCGTGCATCAGATTGTCGCTGCCGCCAAGTGCCTTATAGATTTCAGCAACTTTGTCATAACTGATGGAAAGCTCCTTTTTGCTCTGATCGGTGCCGAGTTCCTTCGCCAGATGTTCGTCGATTGTCAGAGCTTTCCCATACAGTTCCAGAGCATATAGCAGGTTGTCATTGCCGCTAAGTGCCGCATAGATTCCGGCAGCATGATCATAGCATATGGAAGCATAGCGTAGGTTGTCGCTGCTGCCAAGTGCCTCATAGATTCCAGCAGCGCTAGCGTAACCGATGGAAAGCTCCTCTTTGCTCTGAGTGGTGCCTAGTTCTTTCGCCAGATGTTCACTGATCGTCAGGCCCTTTTTATGCATTTCCAGAGCGTGCATCAGGTTGTCGCTGCCGCCAAGTGTCTCATAGATTTTTGCAACCATATAATAATTGACAGATAGTGATCTTTTGCTCTGGGTGGTGCCTAGTTCTTTTGCCAGTTGTTCATTGATCGTCAGGTTCTTTTCATACAGCGTCAGAGCGTGCATCAGGTTGTCGCTGCCGCCAAGTGCCGCATAGATTCCTGCAACCCTATTATAATATACAGAAAGCTCGCTTTTGCTCTGGGTGGTGCCTAGTTCTTTTGCCAGTTGTTCATTGATCGTCAAGTTCTTTTCATACAGCGTCAGAGCGTGCATCAGATTGTCGCTACCGCCAAGTTTCTTATAGATTCCTGCAGTACTATAATAACTGATGGAAAGATCTCGTATGTTCTGGGTGGTGCCTGATTCTTTCGCCAGTTGTTCAGCGATCATCTGACCCTTTTCACACAGATTCAGAGCGCGCATCAGGTTGTCATTGCCGCCAAGTGCTTCATAGATTCCTGCAACTCTATGATAACTGATTGAAAGCTCCCTTTTACTCTGTGTGGTGTTCAGTTCTTCTGCCAGTTGTTCATTGATTGCCAGAGCTTTCTCATACAATTTCAACGCGCGTACCAGATTGTCACTGTTGCCAAATTTCTCATGGATCGCTGCAACATGAATATAACTGTGGGAAAGCTCACTTTTGCTCCGGTTGGTGCCTAGTTCTTTCGCCAGTTGTTCATCAATCGTCAGGCTCTTTTCATACAGCGCCAGAGCGCGCATCAGGTTGTCGTTACCGCCAAGTGTCTCATAGATTCCTGCAATATCGCTATAATTGATGGAAAGCGTGCGTTTGCTCTGGGTGGCGTTCAGTTTCTCAGCCAGTTGTTCATTGATCGCAAGAGCCTTTCTACACAGTTCCAGCGCGTGCATCAGGTCGTCAATGCTGCCAAGTTTTCTATAGATTCTTGCAACTTTACTATAGTCGCTGGAAAGATTCCTTTTGCTTTGGGTGGTGCCGAGCTCATTCACCAGTTGTTCATCGATCGTCTGACTCTTTTCATACAACTCCAAGGCCAGTTTTAGGTTGTCGTTACCGCCAAGTTTCTCATAGATTCCTGCGACCCCATCATATCTGCAGGAAACATCGCTCTTGTTCTGGGTGGAGTTCGGGTCTTCAGCCAGTTGTTCACTGATCGCCAGAGCTTTCCTATAAAGCTCCAGAGCGTGCATCAGGTTGTCGCTGCCGTCAAGTGCCTCATAGATTCTTGCAGCTTGGGCATAACTGATGGAAAGATTCTCTTTGCCCACGGTGGCGGTGGTGCCGGACTCATTCACCAGTAGTTCAGCGATCGTCTGGCCTTTTTCACACAGCTCCAGTGCCAGTTTTAGGTTGTTGTTACCGCCAAGTGTCTCATAGATTCCTGCAACCATATTATAGCTGATGAAAGAATACCACATGCTTGTATTGGATTTCAATTTGCGGTATAGGTATTCCGAAAGATCAAGATTAGCAGTCAGGATGGACAGGCTGGTTTCCAGCTCCTTCTGACTCCCCCCAAAGGCATTATACAGTTCACTATTGCAGAAAAGAGTCAAATTACCTAGTAGTTCTTCATCAGCTTCATACTTTTTGGCTTCCTCAAAGACAGCAATGATCCATTGGCCGTTGTCGGCCATGCACTGTGCGTATACATCGCGGGCCGCACAACTCTTGGTATAGGGTCTGTATAAATGCTTTACGCTATAATCGACAAAAAACTTCTTATCATCCGCCGCAATGACATGATAGATGATCTCGCTCACTCTGACAGGGTCATCCGCCTTAAGGGACTTGAAGTATTCGAGGATCTCCCTGTTTACCCCATCCAGATCCTCGCAACGGCTGCGGAAACCCGCCCGTATGCTCTTGTGCGTAAAATCATAGCGGCCGTCATCCCGCAGCAGGAAGCAGTCATACATATAATTTACAAAATGGGAGAAGTCGATCTCCGACCATTCCCCGCCCAACAATGCGGCCAGATCCTTTCTGCGCAGGCCGCTCCTGGATGCGGCAAGGTATTGTGCCGCTTTGGATATGAGTTTCTCATTGATCCGTTTCCCCGCCTCGCTCAAAAGGGCGGCGCTCATCTCGTCAAGGCCGTCAGGGCATTTATTTTTGATCAGCTCCAGTTGGTGCTGCTCTATGGCCGCCATACCGTCGCCCTGGCTCCTGATGGCTGCGAAATCTTCCCTGTTCATCATGAGAAGTCTCTGGACGAGCAGGGACAGATACAGCGGGTTGTGGGAGGCCTCCAGTTCCAACATCTTATTTATGACAGGCTGCGAGAGTTCCCTGCCGTTCCTTGCCAGGATCCCGTCTATGACATCCCGTTTATCCTCATTGTTCAGATGTTGAAGCGTATAGACGTCCCTCCAGACGGGAGTCTTGAAATCCGTTGTGCAGGTCATGACAAAATGAATCTTTTCCGACACGGACAAGGGGACAAAATCAAGTCTGTCCCTCTCCTCGCTCTGGGTGAGCTGGTCTGCGGCGTCCACCATGATGAGCAGCTTTGCCCCCGTCTCTGCGTATGCGGAGCACAGTTCGGCGAGTTTTTCCTTCCACTCGTCGGGAGTGTGGGTTTTCTTTTTGCCGGTCTGGGGATCCGTCTCGTCTCTGTAATGTTCAAGGTGCAGTTCTTCCTCTATAAAGTAGACCGTGTTTTCAATGATATCCCTCGCGGAGTTGCTCTCCGTGGTGAGTCCCGAAATAAAGGGGAGGATGATCCATTCGGACTTTTCCAACTCTGTGGCCATGTGGGAAAAGAGCGTGCTTTTGCCGCTGCCCACTTCGCCCTTGATGATGGTGACGGGTTGCGACAGGGCGTCTTGTATCAGTTTTTCGGCTTCCGCCTGCCTTGCCCGGAACATCATGTTCTTTTCCCTGATAAACGAGGCGTGGGTTCGCCTTTCCCGCTGGAAATCGGTGAGCATCTCCGTTTCCCGCCATTGGGGCAGGAGCATCTCTCTGATGTCTTGCGCAAGCATATCGGCAAAGGCGTCAACGCCGTCAAAGTCGCTGCCGTTCCATGTGAGGGTATATGTTTTGAAATTCCCGCCGGTGATGGTTTTTATCCTGTTTTTGAGCGCGGAGACTTTTTCTTCATGCGCCTTGTCCTCAGTCCGGTAATCAGAAGGGGCGTCTCCCTCTATCTCACGGAAATAGAAGAGTGTATTTTCAAGCTTTTCCTTGTCGCAGAGGGCGCCGTACTCGATCTCAAGCGCGGTCACGCTCTTTTCCAAGTCTTCCAGTTCCAGATGTTTCCTCTCTGCGGCCGTTTTGATAAGGTCGCCATCGGGTATCCAGCCGTAGCGGTACCCTAGGAGCACCACCATGGGCGGCTGGCTGCGGTCTATCTCATCGAGACAGACGTCGAGCACCTTTCTGGAGCCTTCCTCTGTGTCAAGGTCGCCTGTGTTGATTCCCCAGCGCAGGTCGCAGAAGTCCACCTCGTCCCCGTGTTTTTTTGCTTCCTCGTTCAGGGAAGGTGCGGTAATATCTCTTATGGCGTCGCGTTCATAGTGCATGTCCTTAAAAGTGCTTGATACAAAGATGGTTTTCATGGATAGGTCTCCCTTTTTCGCTTGATTTAGTTTTGTAATTGCATTTGTAATTACATTTGTATTATAATATATGTGGTGGTGGGGTTCAAGTTATTATTGAAATACCGAGAGTGGAGGTTGTTTTATGCTGTTGCTGTTATATTTAGTATTGGTCTTGCTCTTATTGTTAGCGACCCGTAAGCTGTCAGAATCTCTCAAAAGGACGATTCGGCTGGTGTATAATTATCTTTTTGTGCTGGTCACACAGACGGTCATCACCGCCGTCTCGTCAGAGGTGATCAATTTTTCCGAAATAGCTAAAATATTGGGAAAAAGCATGTTTATGTCGGTACAATATCTCACCTTCGGCGGCGACATCAACTGGGCGAATCAAATGTCGGTAAGCTTTCAGGCGCAGCTTTGGGTCATCACTTTTATTGCTGCGCTCCTCACAGCAAAGTTCGTTGCCGTTTTATTGTTCAACAGGAGGCTTAACCAACTGAAACTCAGGGTAACAGGCTGTTTTGAGAAAGAGCAGTATGTGATCCGGGGAAAAGCCGATGACGCGGGACTGCTTGTCGCGGACATACGGCGCAGGGTGAAAAACCCGTATATCATATACATACCGACGCAGCCGCTTGCGGACACGGATTCCTTATATGATTTTTGCAGAATAGAGAAAAAAGAGCTGCTCGGACATTTGAATAAAAATAAAAAATATAAGATCGTCCTTTTGCCCGATGCCGGATATGATAATTTGGGTATCCTTTATCAGCTCCAAAATGATTGGGAGGACAGTGAGAAGATTTCTGTAACAGCTTTTCTTGACAATGATGTGATTCGTTTTGAAGATATGTGCATGGATCATATCGATGCATATCTGGTATCAAAAGAACAGCTCGCGGTTCAGAGATATTTCAATGTCAATGAGTGCATGTATATGCCTGTCAATATGTTGAAAAGGACACATTCTTTCAGCGAAAGCGGTGATCTGCCTTATCTTACGGAACCTTTTGATATCTGCATGATCGGATTTGACAGTATAGGGCAGGAGTTTTTGCTCAGCGCTTTTGAAAATGCCGCGTTTCTGACAAGGGATGGCAAGGAGAGTTTCAGGGCGTTGGTCTTTGACGAGGAAATGTCGGTTAAAAAGGAGAAATTTTTGACCGATGTCCCGTATTTTGCGGGCAGCGGGCAAATCGATTTCGCGGACACAGGGATCCATACGCCGGAATATTTTAAGACCATAGGCGCGCGCATTGACAGCTTCAAGCAGATCATCATTGCCACCCGCGACACGCAGCTTAATATTGAGGCGGCGATAAAGCTCCGGCGTTATTTCAACAGAATCGGCCGATATGATCGCCGGCCTGAGATTCTCATCATATTGAATGAACCTTGCCCGGGAATCGAACATTTGCTGGAACAATATCCGGAGATAAAGATTCTGGATGTAAACGACAGGATCATAAACTATGAGACGTTGATTGCGCGCAGTATAGATGCCAAGGCCAGAGCGACCCATGAACAGTATTGCAAAGCAAACCATAAAACGACAAAATGGGAAGAACTCGGAACATTCACTCAGGCGTCCAACCGCGCCGCAAATCTTGATGCCTATAATAAAAAGGCGCTATTTGAATTGTGCAGGGGGGAGGAGAAAGACAAAATGGATTTCCTCGCGCAATACGAACATTCGCGATGGAGCGCCTTTCATTATGCGCACGGCTGGAGGAGCATGCCTGTAAGCGACCTGACTGACGAGGAGAGGGCCGGCTGCAATCTCAAACACCCGAAGGAAAAGCGGCATGCCTGTCTTGTGCCTTGGGATGAGCTTGACGCTCTGCCCCAGAAAGAGCCGGGCAAGCTGAAAGACTACGATATGGATAATGTAAGGGATGCTTTGACATTGGCACATGAATGAAACAGTGAAAACGGATAAGGAAAAACGGATATGGAGGCTTTGCGGATGCGGGAGAAAACGGAAGAGGAATTATATGAGGAAGCGTCTGCCCTGATGAAAACGCCCGATTATGAGGAGGGTGTGGAAACGATGCGAAGCCTTGCCGAGAGTGCGTATGCTCCGGCAATGTTTCAAATGGGAAAGCTGTACGAGGAAGGCAGCCGTGTGGAGAAGGATGCGGTCAGGGCCAGAGAGTGGTACCAAAAGGCGGCCGAGCAGGGCAATGCGGAGGCGCAGAATCGTCTGGGAGAACTGTATGAGGGCGTCGAAGGAGTGGACAAAGAGGCGGTCAAGTGGTACTGGAAGGCGGCCGAGCAGGGTCATGCAGGCGCGCAATGCAGGCTGGGCGTCTGTTATCAAATGGGTTACGGAGTGGATTCGGATGATGCAAAGGCGGTCGAGTGGTATTTAAAGGCGGCCAAGCAGGGACATGCGGTTGCGGAATCCCTTCTGGCGGATATGTATAAATTCGGTTGCGGAGTGGCCAGGGATCGTTTCAAGGCGGAAGAGTGGGAACAAAAGGCGAGAAAGCACAGCAGGGAGGATCCCATGTTTTCATTGTGGCGATTGTAGCAGTGAGTCAAGCGCCGTGCGGATCTCGGTAACCTTATGATAACTGATGGTCAGATCTTTTTTGCTCTGAGGGGTGCCCAACTCTGCCGCCAACTGCTCCCTGATCGGCATGCTTTTTTCGTACAGCGACAGAGCCAGCTGCAGATTGTCGCTGCCCCCAAGCTTTTCATAGATTCCGGCAACCCTGTGATAACTGAGGGAAAGCTCCCGCTTGTTTTCTGCGGTGTCGAACTCTTTTGCAAGCTGCTCTCTGAGCGTCAGGTCTTTTTCATACAGTTCCAGCGCGCGGCGCAGATTGCCGTTTTTGCCAAGCACCGCGTAAATTCCGGCAACCTTATGATAACTGCAGGAGAGTTCCCCTTTGCTTTTTGCGGTGCCAATTTCTTTTGCCAGTTGTTCTCCCACCATCACAGCCTTTTCATAAAGCTTTAGTATATGGCGCAGGCTATCGTTGCCGCCAAGTGTCGCATAAATCCTGGCAGCCTTATTGTAATTGGAGACAAGTTCCATTTTTTGTTTGGTGGCGTACAGTGTATTCTCTGTCAACTGTTCCCTGATCGCGATAGCCTTCTCATACAATTCCAGTGCGTGCCGCAAATGATCGTTTTCGCCAAGCGCCTCATAAATTCGGGCAACCTGATCATAACGGAAGGAAAGCTTCTCTTTATCCGAACTGTCCAGTTCTTCCGCCAACTGCTCATAGATCGTCAGACCTTTCCCATACAGCGTTAGCGCATGCCGCAAATGATCGCTGCCGCCAAGTTCCTCATAGAGTTCGGCAGCCGTTTCATAACTGCGGGAAAGCGTTCTTTTGCCTTTGCAGGATTTCAATTTGTGATACAGATGCTCCGAAAACTCCATATTGGCGGTCAGGATGCGCAGTTTGATCTCCTGCTTTTTCCGGTCTTCAAGAGTCCACAAAGCGTTATTCAATTCATCATTGCAGAAATCAGCCAATCGACACAGTTTTTCATCGGAGTCATACTTTTTGGCTTCTTCCAGAACGTCGATGATCCACTGGCCGTTGTCGGCAAGGCACTGTGCAGATACCTCTCGAACCGTATGGCTTCGCCTGTAGGAGTGATAGCAGTGATTTATGATATGATCGATAAAAAGTTTCTTATCGTCCGCCGCGATGGCATGATAGGCGATCTCTCTCGTTCTGACAGGATCGTCTGTCTTCAGGGAGTGGAAACAGGCAAGAATCTCCCTGTTCATCCTGTCCCAATCCTCGCATTGGCCACGGAAACCCGTGCGGATGCACTTGTGCGTAAAATCATAGCGGCCGTCAGCCCTGAACAGGAAGCAGTCATGCATATAGTTGACAAAGTGGGAGAAGTCGATATCCGACCATTCTTCGCCCAGCAATGCGGCCAGATCCTTTCTGCGCAGCCCCTTTCTGGATACGGTAAGGTATTGCGCCGCTTTGGATACGAGCTTCTCATTGATCTGCTTTCCGGCCTCGCTTAAAAGGGCAGCGCTCATCTCGGCAAGGTTATCAGGGCATTTATTTCTGATCAGCGCCAGATGGTACTGCTCTATGGCCGCCGCATGGCCGCCCTTGCTCCTGATATCCTCGAAATCTTCCCTGTTCACCATGAGAAGCCTCCGGACGAGCAGTGACAGGTACAGGGGATTGTGGGAGGTTTTCAGCTTCAATATCTCATTTATGACAGACTCCGCTATCTCCCCGCCGTTTCCCGCGAGGATTCCGCCGAGGACATCCAGTTTGTCCCCGTTGTCCAACTGCCGGAGCGTATAGTGTCCCTCGTGGGCGGGAGCATCGGGATCCACCGTGCGGGTTATGACAAGATGGATCTCTTCTGACTCGGGTATCAAATGCAGCATACCCCATTCCCCGCTTGGGGCGAGTCGGTCTGCGGCGTCTATCATGACGAGCAGTCTTGCCCCCGTTTTTGTGTATGCGGAACACAGCTCGGCAAGCTTCTGGCCCCACTCGTCGGGAGTGTGTGTGTTCTTTTCGCCACTCTGGGCGTCCGTCTCGTCTATGTAATGGGTAAGGTGCAGTTCTTCTTCTATAAAATAAACGATGTTCTCAATAATGTCCCTTTCGGAATTGCTTCCCGCGGTAAGCCTCGAAATAAAGGGGAGGATGACCCATCCGAACTTTTCAAGTTCTGTGGCCATATGGGAAAAGATCGTGCTCTTGCCGCTGCCCGTTTCCCCTCTGATGACGGTGACGGGTTGTGACAGGGCGTCTTGTATCAGTTTTTCGGCTTCCGCCTGCCTTGCCCGAAACATAGCGTTCTTTTCACGAATATAGGCAGCGTGGATTTCTCGTTCCCGCTGGAAAGCGGTGAGGTTTTCCGTTTCCCGCCATCTGGGCAGGAGCATGGATTTGATGTCTTTTGTAAGCATCTTTGCAAAGGCGTCAACGCCGTCAAAACCGCTGCCGTTCCATGTCAGGGTATACTCTTTGACTCTCCCGCGGGTGATGCTTTTGATCCTGTTTTTGAGCGCGGAGACCTTTTCTTCATATTCCCTGTCCCAGGTAAGGGAATCATAAGGGGCGTCTCCTGCTATCTCACGAAGATAGAAGAGTGTATTTTGAAGCTTCCTTTCGCCGCAGAGAACGCCGTACTCGATCTCAAGCGCGGTCACGCTTCTTTCCAGATCTTCCAGTTCCAGATGTTTCCAGTCTGCTGCCGTTGTGATAAGACTGCCATCATCAGGTATCCGGCCGCAGCGATAACCCAGGAGTACTACCAGAGGCGGCTGGCTGCGGTCTATTTCTATTTCATTGAGACGGACGTCGGGCGTTTTTCCGAAGCCTTCCTCCGTGTCAAGATTGCCTGTGTTGATCCCCCAGCGCAGGTCGCAGAAGTCCAGCGCATCACTATATTTTCTGGCCTCTTCATTCAGGGATGGCGCGGTAATATTCCGTATGGCGTCGCGTTCATAGCGCATGTCCTCAAAAGTGCTTGACACAAAGATGGTTCTCATGGATATGTCTCCTTATTGTTACCCTTTTTTCGTTTGATTCGGTTTTGTATTTGCATCTGTATTTACATTTGTATTATAATATATGCGGACGTAAGGTTCAAGTGATTTGAGTATGGGGAAGATGTGGGGATACTTAGGGACACTTAGGGACGGAGCAAAAGGTGACCGAGAATACTTTCTGTGACGGCCGGATAGGCGTTCCGATGAGCCTCATGCACGGCAATGCCCGCCATTGGACGGGCATCGCCGGAGTCTCATCTCCACATCCGACTCACGTCACAGAAAGTATTCTCTGTCACCTTTTGCTCCTGTATCCCGCAAGTCCCAAAAGTATCCCTTCTGTACAATTCGGATTTCAACATCTGGTAAAACCATTCGACATTGTCGGTTGCTGATCTCCAGCAGGGTAAGTAACTGGCATGTCAGATAGTTTTTAGCGATTGTTGTAGTCCGAATTGTGCGGATGATATATTCCAAAGCAGACGCTAGCGAGCCGTCGGTACTAATAGTCAACTACGTTGACTATGGATGCCGTACTTTGGCATCTTATGTACCGCTACGAGCGAGGTGCAGCGAAAGCGTGTCTGCGTTGGAATATATCATCCGCACAATGACACTTGCAACGACCTAAAAAGGCTGAGCTGTTACGAAAAAATATGATTTAAACTGAGGGTTTACTTGCAATAAAGAGATTAATAGTGTAGGATACAGAAAATAGATAACTGTGAGGATTGGAGAATCAATATGGATGAAATTTTATCAAACCTGAATGAGGAGCAATTAGACGCTGTCACCACCACAGAAGGTTATGTCAGAGTGATAGCCGGAGCCGGTTCCGGAAAAACGAAGGCATTGACGCATCGATATGCATATTTGGTAAATGAGCTGGGTATGTCAACGGCAAATATCCTGTGTGTCACTTTTACTAATAAAGCGGCGAATGAAATGAAAAAGAGAATCCGCTCCATGATCGGCGATAATGATACCGGATTTGTCTGTACTTTTCACGGTTTCTGCGTTCAACTATTGAGAGAGGATATCCATGCGGTCAATTATCCGCAGAATTTTATGGTATTGGATTCGGAAGATGCGGAGTCCATTTTAAAAACGGTATATGAATCTTCCGGTATTCAGTCGAGAACTTATACTTTCAATATGGCAAGAGAAGACATAAGAAAAAGGAAAACTACAAGGGACAAACAAAATATTTTCCATCATTTACCGCATCTGATCGATCTGGATACGGAAAAATTGAAGAAAGCCTATGAAAATGAGGAAGATGTTAAGAAAAAGGTGTATCTGGGATATCTGTATGAGCAAAAGAAATGCTACGGTTTAGACTTTGACGATTTGATCACGGTTGCGCTTCATATACTTGAAACCAATGAGGACATCCGAAAAAAATGGCAGGAGCGAATGATGTATATCATGGTGGACGAATTTCAGGATGTCAGCGCGTTAAATTATCAACTGGCTGATGTTTTGAGCGCATATCATAAAAATTTATTTATTGTCGGAGATCCCGACCAGACAATTTATTCATGGAGAGGCGCAAAGGTAGAGTATATATTGGATTTTGATAAAACCCATCAAGATACCAAAACGATCCTACTGAACAAAAATTACCGTTCCTCACCGGAAATACTCAATGCGGCCAATTCGCTGATCAAAAAGAATCAAAAGCGTATGGATAAAGATTTGATCGCTGTCAAAGGAAAAAATGTTCCAACCGTTTTCAATCATGCTAAAACCACCAGAGCGGAGGCGGAATGGCTCGTATCGCAAATAAAGACTTTAATCTCCGGCGGGAATCGATACAATGACATTTCCATACTTTACAGGGCGCATTTTGTATCGCGCAGCATTGAGGAAATGTTTATAAAAGAGAAAATCCCATATGTGTTGTATAGCGGGATAGAATTTTATAAGCGAAAAGAAATTAAAGATGCCATATCCTATTTGAGAATGATATTGTATGCCGACGATTTATCGTTCCAGAGAGTCGTCAATGAACCCAAAAGAAATATAGGGAAAAGAAGAATCTCATTCTTAAAAGAATACGCGGAAGCGCATCATTGTTCTCTTTATCATGCTTTAAAAGAGAATTTGGAAGATAAATTATTTGCTGCCACCGGTGCGGAAAATTTCATAAGCGTTGTTGAAAAATACCGTGGAAACTATAAGGAAATGCGTGTCTCCGGTATGATAACGGGTATTTTGAATGACAGCGGATATGAAGCCATGTTAAGGCAAGGCGGGGAACAGGAGCGGCTGGATAATCTCTCTGAGCTGAAGCAGTCCATTTTTGAATTTGAAACTACTTCCGGCGAAGAAAATACCCTCGAAGAATATATTCAGAGCATCGCGCTGTTTACAAATTCTGACAAAGATGAAAAGCGGGATTCCGTCAAAATGATGACGATACATACGGCGAAAGGACTGGAATTTCCGTATGTCTTTGTGTGTGGACTCAATGAAGGCATTTTCCCGACAAAACATGCTGACACGCAGGATAAACTGGAAGAAGAACGGAGGCTGGCTTACGTCGCTTACACGAGAGCTGAGAACGCCTTGTTTTTAAGCGATGCGGAAGGCATAAACTATGACGGTTCTTTTCGATACCCTTCCAGATTTATTTTTAACACAGAAAAGGCCTATTTAAATTATATTGTTGAATTGGAAGAGAAATTAGTCCATGACAGTAATAACTATATCCAAAATGATGAAAAAAGATTTATGTCGTCCTCCTCGACGTTAGAAGCGGGGGATACGGTTCAACATAGCGTATTTGGCAAAGGTGAAATAGTGGAAATCAGAGAGGATATTTCCAGTTATGTGATCCAATTTGAAAAATTAGCCACCACAAGAAATATAAGTTTTAAGACGCCGCTTCATAAAATCTGACTTATAGGGTGATGGGAAGTGAAAATATCTTGCATGTTGTTTTGAAATGTACTATTATGCATTATAATGTGAATGTGGCCGACGGATACGACAGTTGCCTGTTTCAGAGATGCAGCACAATACTGCTATCATTTGATCGGGGTGTTGCCTTTGGTGTGCGTGGCCTGCATGGTATGGGTAGATGGGGTGGCAGGATGGAACAAAAAGCAGCAGAACATAGCATGGGGTAGGGTGTCTGGCAATTATTTTTCTTTGTACCATTTCCTACAGGAATCTGTATTTCAGAGGTGAAATGAATGGGAATCTATCTGTGTCTGTGGTCTGAAGGAATCATTTGGGCGATACCTTTGAAATTGCAGGGCATACTTTACAGAACGTCGAGTCCGTGGCAAACAGAAATGAGGCAATTTATCATTGTAGAGTTGCATATAAAACAATCATTCAGATGAGCAGTGAATAAAAAGGAATTTTTAACGGAGACGAAACAATGATTGAATTTAGCAAGGAGCATAGCAAAGCATGGTTAGAACTTATGACAGTTTATCAGGATTATAAAGTCAAAATTTTGAACATTCAATTTTATAACTTTTTTGTAGAGTTGTACAGAATATCAGGAAATGTATGATTATTTATGGAAATTTTGGAAAATAACAGTGAAAACACTTTTTAGGAAGTGAGACCATTATTTAGAAGGAGGTTGCACATGAAAAAGAAAAAAGCGCTATTGAAAAAAGCAATATTAGCTGTTGCGTTTGTGGTGATTGCCATGTTATCAGGCAGCATAGTTTCTGCATATCAAATGAATAAAAGCATGGTGGCGGAAGCTAAGAGCGCACCGCAGACGACAGTATATCAGCAGGATTTCTGTGAAATTGACGGCTGTAAACAGATCGGCGAGCACAGCCACGAGGTATGCAGCGTAGCGGGATGTACAGAAACGGGGAGCCATACGCACAATTCCTGCGGCGTATCCGGCTGTACACAGACGGGCGAGCACAGCCATCATGCAGAAAGCGGCGGGAGTCATCATGGGTCTGGTCATGGCGGCCATCATTAGTAAGCATAAATGCATTTCCAATCAACAGATGTAGAAGCGGCAGGGAGAAATCTTTGCCGCTTTTTTGAATTACCTATTGACTCTCTCGTAACGTAACGGTTTAGAATAAAATTTGAAAGGAGGAAGCGATGAAGACAGTAAAAGAAGTGTCGAAGATCACTGGGATAAGCGTCAGGGCGTTAAGGTATTATGATGAAATTGGTTTGTTAAAACCGACAGAATTAACAGCCGCAGGTTATCGCCTATACGACAACAAAGCATTAGAGTGGTTACAAGAAATTATGTTCTTTAAAGAATTAGAGATTCCATTGGAAGATATTAAAAAAATCATGGATAATCCTAATTATGACAGAGAACAGACCTTATTAACGCAAAAGAATCTGTTGGAGCAAAAGCGAAACAGATTAAATGGGATTATTGAGTTGATATCCGATGTGATGAAAGGAGTTAATACAGTGAGTTTTGAAGCATTTAACGATGAGGAAGTAAAGAAAATTGTAGACCATACAATGGAATGTATGACAAAAGAATCACTGGAAGAACAGGTGCAAAAATATGGAAGTATAGAAAATTATCGAGAGCATTTAGCAACCGGGTTTTCAAACAAACAGGCATTTGCAGATGTATTTAAATGGTATGGCGGGAAGGAAAAAGCAATGGAAGCCATCATGCAGTCAACAGGAAATAAGGAGGAGCTGAAACAGGAGCAGGATGAAAATTCTGAAATTTATAAGCAGTTTATGGCAGCAAAAGAATCGGGAGATGAAAATGCAGGAAGAGAAGCAGTTGAACGTCTTGCCGAGAATTATAAGAAAATGTTCTGCCTTGACAATGCAAGAAATATACTTTTGGATTTGGCAAAAGAATATCTGGAATTTCCGAAATTGGCGGAAGCGACAGATGCTCAATTTGGAAATGGCTGCTCGGAATATGTTGCGTATGCGATTAAAAAGTATTATGGCGTTTCATATTTGAGTTAGATAGGCAGTCAATAATCCTGCTGCAAGCAACGGGGTATGGAATTTAAAACGCGTTGCTTGCAGCGGGGTATTGCCCCTCGCGGGAATAAAAATGGTCAAATAATGTAATTGACGATTCCATATATCGTATGGCAAATGGTAAAAATGAAAATGGGAATGATCGCCATTTTATTTTTTCTATCGATGGCAAAAAATAAAAATGCCAGACACGGCGGAATGGTCAATCCCAATATAACAACTGTATTTACAGTCCCAATATAATAAACAGCCCAACTTGCAAAATACAGCAGACAGCAAATGATTGTAGCGATCGTAAAGGGCGAAATACCGATTTTTTTACATTCTAAGTTTCTAAAGAAACATAGAATCAGAATCATCAATACTTGACATATGGAAGCTGCGGTATCCAGCGTTTCCGTAACGGAATCTGCTCTTAAAATATCATTTGGCGCAGGAATGGCAAACCAAATAAAGGTAGGAATCATAATAAGTAGAAACAATAATAAACTCCAAGGGTCAAAACGTAATCTATAATTTTTCAACACATAAACCTCCCCACAAATGCTTCATCACTAAATATCATTTTCTTAGGATAAATATTAAGAGGCCCCTTCTCAATGTTCTTATCTTACCACAAACACGATCGTAACTCCATTAAATTTTTGGCATAAAAATTTTGTGATATTTGCATAGATAAGTACGGGATTATGTGATAAAATAGAAAATAAAAAGAGGTGTTTGCATGATAAATGTTATAATTGATGAATTTACCTCCTGTCTCAAGGATGCACGGACTGATATGCATTGGTTGTAGAAGGAACTGTGGATATTCAGGGATTGGTCGCCGTAACCCGCAATGATGATATGCAGGCGCTATACATCAGTTGGATGTGTGCCAGTCCTGATAACAATAAGCAGCTCACAGATACCGTAAAATATCTCGGTATAGGAGGTCATCTGTTTGCAATTGCTGCCCAGAAATCGGTCAGCTACGGTTATGACGGTTATATGTACGGGTTTGCTGCAGACAAGAAACTGTTGGAGCATTATGTCAATACATTTCATGGGGAAGTAATTGCCATCCTGCACCCATACCAGTTTGCCATCGACGAACAGGCAGCAAAGGAAATTATGGAGGTGTATGATTATGAATGGACAGATGAAGAGATATAGGGAAAGTCTGGCGAATATGTCAGAGCCGGTACTGTTAAGCCAATGCCCCAAAGTCTGCTTGGACTTAAGAGGGTTGATGCAGTATGCAAAGGAAAAAGGCGTAAAAGTTATAGAACTAACGGAAAAAGAAAAAGCAGCGTTCATATTATCCCATGGATGAACGGTTATCAAAGCTGAGAATTTTGCAAAAAGATACTTGACATCTTTGCTCCACAGCGTTATTATTAAAAAAATCAAATACGCAAACCGTAGATGTGGAGATAACGGCAGTATATGCGCCTACAGAGAGACCGGAGGCTGAGAAAGGTCGGAGAGCAGATTGTCAAATGGACCACGGAGGGCGCAGGGAAAGAGTATTCGAGTATTCTGCGACGTGAGGGCATACGTCAGTTGTCTGGGATATGATAGTATCCTGTAAGAGCGCGCGCGAGCGTGAAGCAAGGTGGCACCGCGAGATGATTACATCCCGTCCTTGACAGAAGTAAATCTGTCGAGGGCGGTTTTTTTGTGTGCCAGGCCCGTGCAGAGGAAGCGATTATCAAAAAGGAGGAGGATAAAGTTGAGGATACAACCCACATTGGAGGAATGTAACAAAATTGCCGCGTCGGGAGCTTACGGCGTGATCCCCGTCAGCACGGAGATTTACGCGGACACCACCACACCCATCGAGGTGCTGCGCATTTTGCAGAAGGTCAGCGGCCATGTGTATTTGTTGGAAAGCGCGGAGGCGGATAAACGCTGGGGGAGATACTCTTTTTTGGGATATGATCCCGTGATGGAGATCACCTGTTACAATGGGGAGACCACAGTGAAGTCGCCTATGAGCGCCAGAACCGTGAAGGAGGATGTGCGGGGCGTCATCCGCAGCGTGATCGAGGAGAACAAAAGTCCGAAGCTTGCGGGACTTCCCACTTTTACAGGCGGACTGGTCGGATATTTTTCCTACGACTATATCAAATACAGTGAGCCGACGTTAAAACTGGATGCCAAGGATGAGGAAGGGTTTCAGGATGTGAATTTGATGTTGTTCCATCGAGTGATCGCCTTTGACCATTACAAGCAAAAGATTCTTCTGATCACCAATATCAAGACAGATGATTTGGAGAAAAATTACAACAAGGCTCTTCTGGAGCTGGAAAGCATGAAACAGCTTCTGCGGGGCGGGGAGAAAGCTCCTCTGTCGCCCCTTGCCATAAAAGGAGAGTTCACTCCGCTGTTTCAGGAGGCGGAATATTGCGAGATGGTGAATCGCGCGAAGGCGTATATCAGAGAGGGCGATATTTTTCAAGTGGTGTTGTCCAACCGCCTGGAGGCGCCCATGGAGGGAAGCCTGCTGGACGCCTACAGGGCGTTGCGCACCACCAACCCGTCCCCCTATATGTTCTATTTTTCGGGAAGCGACGGGGAGATCGCCGGAGCCAGTCCCGAGACCTTGGTAAAGCTAGAGGGCGAGAAACTTTACACGTTCCCGCTGGCGGGCACGAGGCCCAGGGGCGTCACAGAGGAGGAAGATTTGGCCTTGGAGAAGGAGCTTCTCGCGGATGAGAAGGAGCGCGCGGAACACAACATGCTGGTGGATCTGGGACGGAATGACATCGGCAAGATCAGCCGCATCGGCACGGTGCAGGTGGAAAAATACATGTCCATCGAAAGGTACTCTCATGTGATGCATATCGGTTCCACTGTGAGCGGCCGTATCAGAGAGGATCGGGACGCGCTGGATGCGGTGGATGCGATTCTTCCCGCGGGGACGTTGTCGGGGGCGCCGAAGCTGCGCGCCTGTGAGATCATCAATGAGCTGGAAAACAATAAGCGCGGCATTTACGGGGGAGCGATCGGATATCTCTCCTTTACCGGAGATCTGGATACCTGTATCGCCATCCGGCTGGCCTTTTCCAAAAACGGCAAAGTGTTCATTCGTTCCGGCGCGGGGATCGTGGCGGACAGCGTGCCGGAGAAGGAGTACAGAGAGTGCATGCAGAAAGCGGCGGCAGTCAAAAACGCAGTCAGGATCGCACAGGAGGGATTGGAATGATAGTATTGATCGATAATTATGACAGTTTTTCTTATAATGTCTATCAGTTGGTGGGATCGGTGGAGCCGGATATCAAAGTGATCCGCAACGATGAGCTGACGGTGGAGGAGATCGAGGCGCTTGCGCCCTCGCACATTATCTTGTCGCCGGGCCCCGGAAGGCCCGCGGACGCCGGGGTCTGCGAGGAAGTCATCCGGCATTTTGCGGGGCGGATTCCTATATTGGGCATTTGTCTGGGACATCAGGCGATCTGTGAAGTGTTCGGCGCTGTGGTCACTTATGCGAAGGAATTGATGCATGGAAAACAATCAGAGGCCGTTCTGGATACAGGGAGCGTTCTCTTTGAGGGGATGGAGAATAAGATCACCGTGGCGAGATATCATTCTCTGGCGGCGGATCCGGACAGTATTCCGGCTGAGCTTAAAGTCACGGCGCGGACGAAAGACGGGGAAGTCATGGCGGTGGAGCATGTGAGATTTCCGGTGTACGGCGTCCAGTTTCATCCGGAGTCCGTGCTCACCCCGGAGGGAAGACAGATTATAGAAAATTTTATCAAAAAGACAAAAAAGAATCAGGGAACGGAGGAAAAGAAAATGATCAGTGAAGCAATCGTAAAATTGACAAAGCATGAGAACATCGGCTATGATATGGCAAAGGCGGTCATGGATGAGATTATGAGCGGCAAGGCCAGCGATGTCCAAAAGAGCGCCTACTTGACGGCGCTTTCCATGAAAGGTGAGACCATAGAGGAGATCACCGGCTCGGCGGAGGAGATGCGCAGTCACGGCCTGAAGCTGGACACGGATCTGGATGTGCTGGAGATCGTGGGGACCGGCGGCGACGGCTCCAACTCCTTTAATATTTCCACCACGGCAGCTCTGATCATTGCCGCAGCAGGGATTCCCGTGGCAAAGCACGGCAATCGCGCCGCAAGTTCCAGATCCGGCGCGGCGGACTGTCTGGAAGCTTTGGGCGTCAATATCGATCTGACGCCGGAGCAGAATAAGCGTGTGCTGGAGGAGGCGGGAATTTGCTTTTTCTTTGCACAGAAGTACCACACAGCTATGAAGTATGTGGGGCCGATCCGCAAGGAGTTGGGTATTCGCACGATCTTTAATATCCTTGGGCCGCTGGCCAATCCGGCGGGGCCGACCTATCAGGTGATGGGCGTGTTCGATGAGAGTATTTTGGAGTCCATGGCCCATGTACTGTCCAATTTGGGCGTGAAGCGTGGCATGGTGGTGTACGGACAGGACGGTCTGGACGAGATTTCCGCCAGCGCCCCCACCAGCGTGTGCGAGATCGACTGCGGCAAATTTAAAGTGTATACAATCTCCCCTGAGCAGTTTGGAATGGAGCGTTGCAGCAAGGCGGAGCTGACAGGAGGCACGCCTCAGGAAAATGCCGATATCACCAGAGCCATACTGGCAGGCGAAAAGGGGCCCAAGAGAAACGCCGCGGTGTTAAATGCGGCCGCCGCGCTCTATGTGGGCGGCAAGGCAGGAGATATGCAGGAGGGCGTGAAGCTGGCGGAAGAGATTTTGGACAGTGGAAAGGCCAAGGAGCAGCTTGAAAAATTTGCGGCGGCTTCCAATCGGTGACAGAGTAGGGATAAGAAAGATAACAATAGGGCAGACAAGGCCGGAAATACAAGAGACATAGATGTAAGAAATAGAGATGTAAGATGCAGAGATGCAAGCGGCAGGGATCAAAGAGACAAGGATAAGGAGACAAAAGGCTATGATTTTAGATAAGATTGCGGCAAAGACAAAAGAGCGCGTGGAGGCGCAGATGGCGGAAAAACCTCTTTTGGAAGTGAAAGCTGCAGCCAGAGACAGAGAACTTCATACAGGCTATCCTTTTGAAAAAGCGTTGGCTGGGGAAGGGATCCGTTTTATCTGTGAAGTAAAAAAGGCGTCTCCCTCCAAGGGCGTGATTGCGGAGCACTTTCCTTATACGGAGATTGCAGGAGAGTACGAACAGGCGGGGGCGGACGCGGTCTCCGTCCTGACGGAGCCTACATTTTTCCAGGGAAAAAGCGAATACCTGTCAGAGATCAGAGAGAAAGTGAAGATCCCCCTTCTGCGGAAAGATTTCACGGTGCATGAGTATATGATCTACGAGGCAAAAGTGATCGGTGCGGATGCTGTTTTACTGATCTGCGCCATCCTGTCCCAAGGGCAGTTGGAGGAGTACGCGGGGATCGCAAGAGAGCTTGGATTGTCCGCCTTGGTGGAGGCTCACGATGAGCGCGAGATTGAGATGGCAAAGCGTGCGGGGGCGCGTGTGATTGGTGTCAACAACCGCAACTTGCAGGATTTTACCGTGGATATCGACAATTCCGTGCGCTTGCGCAGACTGGTGCCGAGGGATATCCTCTTTGTGTCCGAGAGCGGCATGAAGACCAGGGCGGATATCGCAAGGCTGGAAGAAAACGGGACGGACGCTGTGCTGATCGGGGAAACTTTTATGCGCAGTCAGGATAAGAGGGGGATGTTGCGTGAGCTGCGGGGGTGTTGCTAGGGCACGTGTCAGCTAGGGCACGTGTCCGCGAGGCGAAATGACTTGGAACAGTCGTGTTTCGATTGGGCGTTTTCTAACAGCGCGGAATGGGGGTATTGCTGTTTCCAGGTCGGTTTCAACGGGCATCCGTGCCCGATGAAACCTGAAACGCACATCCGTGTGCGTTTCCCCTTGGTCGCCGTAACCGCGCTGTAAGAAAACGCTCCAATCTGCACAAGGCTGTTTCAAGTCGTTTCGTCTCGCGGACACTGGACGCTGGCAAGTGGAAGGGGAGTATGTAGACGAGAAGTAGGCGAAGGGGAGGAGGAGTAAGTGGAAGGGGAAGTAAGTAAAAAGGAAGATCATAGGGGAGAAGGGTATAGAAAAGAAGAAAGCAAAAAAGAAAAAAGCAGAAAAGAAGGAAACAGAAAAGAAAAAAGCAGAAAAGAAGAAAACTGAAAAGAAGGAAATCGAAAAGAAAAAACGGAAAAAAGAGGATAGAAAAAGTAGAAAAGAAGAGCACAGGAAGGGGGCAGGGGAGCATGTCGGAAATGAAAAAGCAGGCAGGGACAATCGGAAGTAAGATTAAGATATGTGGATTGTGTCGTAGGGAGGATGTGGATTATGCCAATTTGGTGTTTCCGGATTATATCGGTATGGTGTTTGCAAGGAGCCGCAGGCAGGTGAGCGCTGCCCAGGCGGCGGTCTACAGGGCCGCGTTGGATTCGAGGATTCAGGCGGTGGGTGTGTTTGTAAATGCGCCTGTCTCACAGGTGGTCGAGTTGCTTGCGGAGGGAGTTATCGATATCGCGCAGCTTCACGGCGATGAGTCGGAGGGATATCTTGCCGAGGTTCGTCGGACGGGAAAACCTGTTATCAAGGCGGTGAAAGTCCGCAGCAGAGAAGATGTGGAAGGAAGTTTAAAATCCCGTGCGGATTATCTGCTGTTTGACAGCGGTGCCGGTTCCGGCGAGTTATTTGACTGGAACCTGTTGCAAGGCATAGACAGGCCCTACTTTCTGGCGGGGGGACTGAAGCCGGAAAATATTCCGGAGGCGGTGAGGCGATTACATCCCTTCTGTATAGACTTAAGCTCCGGCGTGGAGACCGATGGGAAAAAAGATTTGGAAAAAATGCGGCGGGCGGTGGAGGCAGTCAGGTGATTGTTAAACCGAAATAGTGCAAACTGAATTGTGTGGAGGATAGCATTTGCACAATAACACATAAAAACAACGAGAAAGGATTACAAGACCATGAGTAAAGGACGATATGGACAACACGGAGGCCAATATATCTCCGAGACCTTGATGAGCGAGCTGATCCGGCTGGAAGAAGCTTACGATCACTACAGGAAAGACGAGGACTTTAACAGCGAGCTGACTAGACTTTTTAACGAATATGCGGGCAGACCTTCTCTTTTGTATTATGCGGAGAAGATGAGCAAAGATCTGGGCGGCGCAAAAATCTATTTAAAGCGGGAGGACTTAAATCACACCGGTTCCCACAAGATCAACAATGTGCTGGGGCAGGCGCTTTTGGCGAAGAAGATGGGAAAGACGCGCCTGATCGCGGAGACAGGGGCAGGTCAGCACGGCGTTGCCACCGCCACCGCAGCGGCGTTGCTTGGCATGGAGTGCGAGGTCTTTATGGGGAAGGAGGATACCGAGAGGCAGGCATTAAATGTGTACCGCATGGAGCTTTTGGGAGCTAAGGTGCACGCGGTGACTACCGGCACTATGACCTTAAAGGATGCGGTCAACGACGCTATGCGGGAGTGGAGCAGCAGGGTGGAGGACACTCATTACTGTCTGGGTTCCGTCATGGGGCCGCATCCCTTCCCTATGATTGTGCGGGATTTCCAGAGTGTGATCAGTAAAGAGGCAAAGCGGCAGATTTTGGAGGCGGAGGGGAAACTTCCGGCGGCTGTGGTGGCCTGTGTGGGCGGCGGCAGTAATTCCATCGGCATGTTTTATCATTTTATTGAAGAGAAAGAAGTGGAGCTGATCGGCTGCGAGGCGGCTGGAAAAGGCATTGACACCAAACAGCACGCGGCCACCATAGCCAGAGGGAGTATCGGTATCTTCCACGGGATGAAATCTTATTTCTGCCAGAATGAGTACGGCCAGATCGCGCCGGTGTACTCGATCTCCGCGGGACTGGATTACCCGGGGATCGGGCCGGAGCACGCTTATCTACATGATATCGGCAGGGCAAAGTATGTGCCTGTCACGGACGAGGAGGCGGTGGAGGCCTTTGAGTATCTGTCCAGAGTGGAGGGCATCATCCCCGCCATAGAGAGCGCCCACGCGGTGGCCCAGGTGAGGAAGATTGCAAAGAACTACAGTCCGGATCAAAGCATTATCATCTGCATATCCGGACGAGGAGACAAGGATGTGGCGGCGATCGCAAGATACAGGGGGGTAGATATCCATGATTGATAAATTGAAAAAAGTATTTGACACACCGAATAAAAAGGCATTTATCGCATTTTTGACCGCGGGAGATCCCGATGGGGAGAGCACGGTCAAGTATATCTTGGAAATGGAACGAGCGGGAGCTGACCTAATCGAGATCGGTATTCCTTTCTCTGATCCCGTGGCGGAGGGCGTGGTCATCCAGGAGGCCAGCGTCAGGGCGCTGCGCGGCGGTATGACCACGGACGGTGTCTTTGACATTGTGAGACAGGTGAGAGCGACTTCTCAGGTGCCCCTGGTGTTTATGACGTATGTAAATCCTGTGTTCCATTATGGTTATGAGAGATTTTTTGCCGGATGTGAGGAACTGGATGTGGCGGGGATTATCATTCCCGACGTTCCCTTTGAGGAGAAGGAGGAGCTGGAAGCGATCGCCAATGCGCACAATGTGGCGGTGATCTCCATGATCGCTCCGACTTCCGAGAGCCGTATCAAAAGGATTGCATCCGAGGCGAAGGGTTTTATCTATGTGGTGAGCTCCATGGGTGTCACCGGCGTCCGCAGCGAGATCAAGACAGACTTAAACGCCATTGTGGAGAATATCCGCCAGGTGACGGATGTCCCTTGCGCGGTGGGTTTTGGGATCAGCACCCCCGAGCAGGCAGCGCGGATGGCCGGCATCTCCGACGGGGCCATCGTGGGCAGCGCCATCGTGCGGATCATCGCTGAGCATGGCAGGGAGGCCGGGTCGTATATTTATGACTATGTGAAAGGGATGAAGGAGGCCGTCCAGGAGGTGTGAATAAGAATGTAGCAAGTGTCATTGTGCGAATGGTATATTCCAACGCAGACACGCTTTCGCTGCATCTCGCTCGTAACGGTACATAAGATGCCAAAGTACGGCATCTAAGTACCGACGGCTCGCTAGCGTCTGCTTTTGGATTATACCATCCACACAATTCGGATCACAACAATGTCAAAGGCAGAACTGTTACATTTTTTAACAACAGATTGTATATTCTCATTGCTAATTAAGCATAATTATGCTCGATGAAAGGAGTGAATACCATGCCACTTATTATACCTATTAAGGAGTTACGCAATACGACAGAAATTTCCAATATCGCACACAAGGAGCAGGAGCCTATTTTTATTACAAAAAACGGATATAGCGACTTGGTTGTGATGAGTAGTGAATTATATGATAAATTTGCAAGAATAAACCGCATCGACCAAGCTATCTATGAATCTGAGCAAGAGATTGCAAATGGAGCAGAAGCAGTTGATGCGGAAACAGTCTTTGCGGAATTAGAGAAAAAACATTTTGGATAAATATAAGGTTGCTATTTTTCGTATTTGGGGTAAATTTTTTAGAGTCCAGGCGGCAATGTCGAGCGGTCTTGCCGGATGTTGTAATCTGAATTGTGTGGATGGTATACTTTTAGGAATTGCGGAATACAGGAGCATAGGTTACAGAAAGTATTCTCTATAACCTATGCTCCATTTCTAAGTCGAAACCACAATCCCTTTATGGTTGAGTAGTTTCGAAAAATAATAACAGTTCAACCTTTTCAGGTTGCCCGAATGTCGTAATCCGAATTGTGTGGATGGTATACTCCATAAGCAGACGCTAGCGAGCCGTCGGTACTAATAGTAAACGTTGTTGACTATAGCTGCTGTCTTTTAGCAGCTTATGTACCGTTACGAGCGAGGTGCAGCGAAAGCGTGTCTGCGTTGGAATATACCATCCACACAATGACACTTGCTACGACCTTGGCTAAAAAGCAACTATTTTACGGCTGAACTGTTTCGAAAAATATCAATCGCAACACTTCAGGGGTGGCTTTTTTTGGTAAACTGTTTTATAATATAGGTAACAAACCACAGAGAAATCTTATATGAGGTAAGGGAAGTGAAAAAGAACCATAAATTATTTTATCTGCCGATCATTATTTCCGCCTTCTTGATTATCTGTCTTGCGGTGCTTTTTTATGTCAGACAGATGAATAAGGCAATTTCAGAAAATATTATCAATTCGATCAGCGAGATCGCAGAGCATGATAAGACGACGATCCAGACTTACATTGAAATTTACTGGAGGGATCTTGCGCAGATCAAGGAACGGTTTGACAGCTTTGAGTGTAAGACGATCCAGGATATTGAGACAAGAATGAATCTGGAGTGTGCTGCCAGCGGATTTAACCATATTTATCTGGTTGCCGAGGACGGTACGGTCTTTACGGACAAATATGTCGTCTATACGCCGGGCAATGATACCGTGAACAGAAATCTGGACTTTCTGCCCTATTTTAGGGAAGATGATGAGAAAATCGTCATTCGGTTTGACGACAAGGTGGAGGGCGGATGGCTGGCGAAAGAAAGCATCCTGTATGGGATCCGGCTGCATGATTACTGTGTGGAAGGCATCAATATGTTTGCGTTGATCGGCATCAGCGACATATCGTCCATTCAGGACAATATGGTGATCGACAGTTTTGTGAAGGACGGTCAAGTCCGCGGCCACAGCGCCCTGATTGACATGAACGGAAACTATATTGTCAATGTCAACAAGGAAATTTATCTGGGCAGGCAGAACAATCTCTATGATCATTTGTTGACTGCCAGGACTTCCGATCTGACAAACGAGGAGGTGCAGGAGCAGCTTCACAACAGGGAAACCTTTGGTTTTTATCACTCGCACGAGGGGGAGAAAGGGCAGGAACTTTTTTATTTCATTCCCCTGGACGACAGTTTTGATCTGTATTTTATTATGTCCGTCAATGAGGAAGTCTTTTTGGAACAGAGAAGGACGTTTGTATCCCTCAGTATGATTATGGCGATTATCTCTGTGAGCACTGTGATCGCGATGCTGCTCATTATTATGAGGTTGCAGGTGAAGACCATTCGGACGACGGAGGCGGCGAAATCGCAAAAGGAATTTCTCTCCAATATGAGCCATGAGATCCGAACGCCGTTAAATGGTCTGATCGGTATGAATCATCTGATCATGGTCAATATCGACGATGAGAGTCAGAAGCCGCAGATCAAGGAATGGCTGGAAAAGACCCACAGCACGGCGAACTATCTGTTGTCGTTGGTGAACGATGTCTTGGATATGTCAAAGCTTCAGGCCGGAAAAGTGGATATCATAAAGGAGCCAATGTTGATTTCCGCGATGATCGACGAGATCGCGGCGATGCAGGCCGACAACATTAAAAATCGGGGTGTGGAATTTATCGTGGAAAAAGACATCACGACGCCCTGTGTCGAGGGGGATGTGGTTCGCGTAAAGCAGATTTTGATGAATATTGTGGGCAATGCGGCGAAGTTTACGCCGGAGGGCAAATGGATCCGATTGTCCGTCACCCAGGAGACA
Organism: Candidatus Gastranaerophilales bacterium; assembly: GCA_023663225.1. Lineage (GTDB taxonomy): Bacteria > Bacillota > Clostridia > Lachnospirales > Lachnospiraceae > Acetatifactor. Next base: position 19,577 of record JAMPHU010000004.1, on the reverse strand, counting down.
ACCGACTCGACGCATGTGATCACGACTTACCGCTGTGAGGATAAAGGAATCGGAATATCCGAGGAGTACATTGACAAGATTTTTGACTCTTTCAGTCAGGAACGAAACAGGAACACGAAAGGCATCAAGGGAACCGGACTTGGCATGGCCATCAGCAAACTTCTCGCAAACGCCATGGGCGGGGATATCAAGGTGGAGAGCAAACTCAACGAGGGGAGTGTCTTTACGGTCACTATTCCCTCCAAGATTGTGCAGGAGATTCCGGCGGAACTGATAGCGTCGGAAGCGACGGCAGGGGACGAAGATATGGGCCGGCCGGCGTGCAGGGCGGATGGCAGACCGCTCAAAATTCTGGTGGCGGAGGATGTGGAACTCAACGCGGAGATTCTGTTGGAAATCCTCAAAATGGAAGGTTTTGAGACCGCGCTCGTCCAGAACGGGCAGGAGGCGCTTGATCTGTTTGCGCAGTCTAAGCTCGGGGAGTTTGATATCATCCTGATGGACATGCAGATGCCGGTTATGGACGGGTGCAGCGCGTCGATGAATATCAGGCGGCTTGATCGGGAAGACGCGAAAACCGTTACGATCTACGCCTGCACCGCCAACATGTTCCAGGAGGACAGAGAGCAGGCGCTTGCCAGCGGAATGAACGACTTTTTGACGAAGCCAATCGATGTGAATGTCCTGCTGAAAAAACTGAGGAAAAATGATAAATAAATGATAGGAAAAAGGAGAGGAAGTTATGAGGAAAAGAGGAATTGCCGCCGTGCTGACATTCGCATTGTGTTGCGGTCTTTTGACAGGCTGCGGCAGCGGGAAAAAGGAGGCGGTGACGCTGGTTGTGAAGGTGCCCAGTCTGGTGATGAATTCTGTCAGCAATCCCGAGATCGTGGACTCAAACACATTTTTGCAACAGGCGGGAGCGGCGTTTGCGGCACAGTATGAGGAGGCCGATGTCACAATCAGAGTGGAAACCTTTGATTATGTGGATGAAGTGGCGGCGATCACAGACCGCTTTGACTCGGAAGACGCGGCGGATATTCTCTATGAGGGATATTTTAACATGGCGTCCTATCTGCATACCGGCAGAGTGGCGCCGTTAGACGATATCATTTCGGACGAGCTGCGGGCGGATATTGATGATGCGTCCTGGGCGATGAGCATGGTGAACGGGAAAACTTACATGATGCCTTTTTTGAGTATGCAGAATATTTTGATCTATAACAAAGCGCTCTTTCGGGATTGCGGTCTTGAGAACTATCTTGCGGAGGATGCCGTGATACAGAATTGGACGTTGGAGGAGTGGACGGATATTCTGGATGCGCTCGCCGCAGGACTTCCCGACCAGGTGTACCCGATGATGATGTACGGCAAGAACAATCAGGGCGACACCCACATTATGTCCTATATCAGAGCTTACGGAAGTACAATCTTTGGGCCGGACGGACATTTTGACTTTGAGAGCGAGGAGGCGCTCAAAGCGCTGGAATGGATACAGTCGGGTGTGGATAAGGGATGGTATCCGCCCCACGCTGAAAATCTGGAGGTTTCAGACTGCGGTGAGTTGTTCAGCAATGGGCAGCTTGCAATCTATGTGTTTAACAACGCGAATTTTACGCTCTATGACAATATGGAGGATTATGGATATGTGAATTTCCCCGGCAATGTGGCGACCTCCTTTGTGACCGGTTTTGAAGTGTTTGATAATGGCGATGCAAAAAAGGTGCAGGCGGCGAAGGACTTTATCCGATTTATTTACGAGAATGACGAATGGCTGGAGGTGTCCGCCGGAAATATTCCCGTGAGCGCAAGAGTGTCGGAAAAGTATCAGGATCAGATCACGATGCTGAGCCAATTTACGCAAAACGCGGTGAATGTGGTGGACTTTATGAACAACAGTCCCAACTGGCAGGGAAATGAGACTTCCGTCCGCAGCGTGTTCTGGCCCAATATCCATGAACTGTTGTCGCAGAGCATCACCCCCTTAGAATGTGCCAAGGGGTTGAATGAAACCTGTAATGCCGCGCTGGATGCGGGGTGGGAGAACAGCGTGCTGCACGAATAAATCAGTTTTAAAAAAGAGGTACTACTTATGAAAGGGAAAAAATCTTTACACGAAATCATTTATGGCGTTTTTCTGATTGTGGCCATGCTCCTTTTGTTTATTTGGTTCACGGAGCAGAACAACTTACGGACGCAGGAGCAGAACAGGAATTATGCGGCGGATTCCGCAGAGATGAAGGCCGCGCAGATCGACGAAGAACTCAACAATGCTTTGAACCAGATAACCACTTATGCATATTTTGTGGGGGAAAGCTTGAAACAGCCGGTGATTACGGCGCAGATGCTTACAAGAATGGAAGAAAATTCTCGGTTTGACGCCATGATGTTCACGGATCTGTCCGGTGTGGATCATGCCTCTGACGGTCGGACGATCGATGCGACAGACCGGCGTTTTTATACGGATGGTATCCGTGGCAACCATGGCATTGAGGCTATATTTGACCCGTATTATTATGCTGAGACGATGGTGTGTTTTTATGCGCCCGTCTACTATGAGGGAGAACTCCTCGGCGTGCTGCGGGGCGCTTATCTGGCCGAGGAATATTTGAAAGATATGCTCACCACCACGTATTTCGGGGAGGAGGCGCAAGTGTTTTTGTGTTCGTCGAAAGGCAGGGCGATCGCCAGCTCTGACGGCAAGACGTACGATGGCTACCTTCTTGACACGCTGACACAGACGGATATGATCGATCAGGACGCCGCCGACCAAGTACGGCAGATCTTTGAACAGGGCGGGTCGGGGACATTTGCGTGTGATGTCTACAGCAAAACGGACAATATCTGTGTCACCTATCTGCCGCAGAACAATTACGTGTTGGTGCAGACGTTTCCGCAAAACGTGACGCAGCGCATGGTTGCAGAGGAGAACATGGTGGGGATTCAGTTGGAGATCCTGTTGATCGTGCTGTTTGTCATCTATATTGTCCTCATTTTGGTACGTGCCAGACGCAGACGCAAAAAACTGGAGAAGGAAAACAGGGAGATGGGGTATATCATAAGCGGTGTCAACACACTGTTTTCCCGGTTTGCCGTGATCGATTTTGAGGAGGATACCTATCAGTATTTGGCGGGGACGAAGCCTGAGGACGGAAAGATCGCGGAATATGGGGCATATTCGGATATCGTCTCCTATCTGAGCGCCTCCATGAAAGAGGACTGTAGGCAGGACTTTATGGATTTTATAGACAAAAATGCGATCATTGCCGCGATGTCGAAACACAACGACTTGCGGTATGAGCGCTGCGTGATCAAGGATGGACATGAGGAATGGGAACACATGAATGTGGTCTGCCTGGAAAGAAAGGATGGCAAGGTTTCCAAGGTTTTGTTTATCCGCCAGAATATCACGGAGATAAAAGAGAGAGAGCTGCGTGTGCAGAGAGAGCGCACGCTTGCCAACCGCAAGGAAAGGCAGTACCAGATCGCGATCAAGTCCAATTCTTTTTGCAGTTTTGAGTTTGACCTGACGAAGGATTTCATCGAACAGGATATCGTCAGAGTCATAGACGGACAGGATGTATCGCTCTTAGGACGAGTGGGACTTTCGGCGCCGTGCAAGGTCTCGGAGTGCTTTGACAGGTGGAAGCAGTTTGTCTTGGAAGAATCCTTGGAGGCGTATGCCGCGGTCGTCAACAGAGAGAATCTGATCCAGTGTTATGAGCGGGGCGAGCGGGAGGTCGTGGTCGAGTACTGGGGAAGCGTGTTCGACCAGAGTCAGATGTGTGTGCGTCAGTCTTTCGTTATGACAAAAGACGTGGATACGCATGACATTATGGTCATGTCGCTGGTGAAAGATATCACGGAGCAGGTCAGAAAGCAGAGAGAGCAGACGCAGGCGCTTCAGGATGCCTTGATGCAGGCGCAGCACGCGAACAAGGCCAAGACCACCTTCCTGTCCAATATGTCCCACGACATCCGCACCCCCATGAATGCGATCATAGGATTTTCCACCATTGCGGTCAGTCATATTGACAATAAGGATCAGGTATTGGATTGTCTGCAGAAGGTGCTTTCCTCCAGCAATCATCTGCTCAGTCTGATCAACGATGTCCTTGACATGAGCAGGATCGAGAGCGGCAAGGTGCAGATCAAAGAGCAGGAGTGTAATCTCTCCGAGCTGATGCACAGTCTGGTAGATATCATTCAACCCCAGCTCAAGGCAAAACAGTTGGAATTGTATATCGACACTTTGGAGGTTGCCAACGAAGATGTGATAGCCGATCCTTTAAAACTCAATCAGGTGTTTATCAATCTGTTGAGCAATGCGGTAAAATACACGCCGGCGGGTGGTACGGTCTCATTTCGGATCATGCAAAAAACCACATTCCGGCACGGATACGGCGACTACATATTTGTCGTCAAGGACAATGGTATCGGCATGTCTCCCAGTTTTGTGGAGCACATTTTTGAACCCTTTGAGAGGGAGTCCACCGTGACACAGAGCGGTATTCAGGGAACGGGACTGGGCATGGCCATCACCAAAAATATTGTGGAGATGATGAACGGCGCCATCAGCGTGGAGAGCGAGATGGGCAAGGGCAGTACTTTCACGGTGGAAATTGGGTTAAAGCTGCAGGACGTGGAAAAAACGGCGGAGCAGATCAAGGAGCTGGAAGGGCTGCGGGTTTTGGTCGTGGATGACGACTTTAACGTCTGCGACAGCGTGGATCGGATGTTGAAGAAGATCGGTCTGCGTTCCGAGTGGACCACATCCGGCAGAGAAGCCGTGTTCCGCGCGGGGAGCGCGCATGAGGAAGGAGATTCCTACCATACTTTCATCATCGACTGGCAGATGCCGGGACTCAGCGGTGTGGAGACCGCCAGAAAGATCAGGGAGGCAGTTGGCGAGGAGGCGCCCATTATCATCCTGACGGCCTACGATTGGACCGACATCGAGGAGGAGGCGAGAGCCGCGGGCGTCACGGCTTTCTGCGCGAAACCCATGTTTATGTCCGACCTGAAAACGGTGCTGTTGGCAACGCACAATCTGTCGGAAAAGCAGGAGGAAGCGCCCGAGTGGACTTTGGCCGACTTTAAGGGAAAGCGTATCCTTTTGGTGGAAGATATCGAGTTAAACCGCGAGATTGCACAGGTGATCTTGGAGGAGGCCGGTTTTGTCGTGGACTCGGCGCCGGATGGAACGGATGCGGTGGCGATCATGGAGAAAGTGGAAGAAAATTATTATGACGCGATTCTGATGGATGTGCAGATGCCGATTATGGACGGTTATGAAGCGACCAGGACCATCCGCAGGCTGCCCAGGAAGGATGTGCAGAATCTCCCCATCATCGCCATGACGGCCAACGCGTTGGAGGAGGATAAGGAGGCCGCGCTCAAGAACGGTATGAACGCCCATATTGCCAAACCGCTCGACATGGATATCTTTATCTCTGTGTTGAAGAAATTTCTTGAGTGAGGGGGCTTTTCGGCAAAATCAACAAAAAAATCTGAAAAGTCATAAAATAATTATTTAACTTCTCCAGTATATCTGGTATAATGGTCTCAGTAACAGTTGTTTGTATCATAGGAAGGAGTACAAGATGGACAATCAGACAGGGGGTGCAGAACCGCGCCCCAAGAAAAGGATTGCAGATGAGATTTTACGACAGATAGGCAAGAGTGTGTTGGTGGTTTTTGTGATCGTAGCTGTGGTTGCCGTGTTTATGATGTGGCGGTCGATCGCATCGTCTAAGCGGACGGAGCTGACACTGGAATCGGAGTCGGCGGCCAGCGAGCTGACAGGTTTTTTGAACTCTTATGTGAGGGTCGTAGAGCAGATGGCGGTCAACCCTGAGGTACGGGAAGTGTTGGAGCAGACGGGGCCCGGCGGTGATATTTTACAGGCGGATAAAATGGATACCGTTTATGAGAACATGCAGAATGTAGCGCTGATGGATTCCGATAATATCATGGCGGTGTGGATCGCGGACAGGGATGCCAGTGTGCTGACACAGTCGGACGGCTATACTTCCGATGCGAGCTGGAACTTTACAGAGCGTGTGTGGTATAGCTGTGTGGAGACGGGGGAGACGGTGCTGACTGAACCCTATGTGGACCCCAGCACAGGGAGTACCATTCTGAGCGCGGTGACGCCGGTCTATGACGAGGCAGGCCAGAACGTGCTGGGCGTCGCAGGCGTGGATGTCTCCCTGGATCATTTGATCCAGGTTATGAGTACTTATAAGGTCGGCACGAGCGGTTATATCATCCTGCTGACTGCCAACGGGACGATCAGTTACCATCCGCAGTCGGACATGATTGAGAAAAATATCGCGGAGGCCAATGTGTCCCAGAACCTTGTTAACGCGGTGCTTTCACCGTCGGAAGACTCCGCTTTCCTGAAATATAAGGTCGGCGGCGTGAGCAAGTATGGCGTGGCGGAACAGGCGGGAGATACGGGTTACGTGGTCGTCAGCAATATGCCGTTTATCGAGTATTATTCGCAGTTGATTATTATGGTAGTCTTGTTGGTCGTAGTGTTTTTGGTGGGGTTGGTGATGATCGTGCTCAGTATCAAGAGGAGCGCGGCCAATCTGACAAAGCCCATCCTGGAGCTGAACAATACGGCGCAGTTGCTCGCGGACGGCGATCTGGATGTGGAGCTTCATATCACGGCGGAGGATGAGATCGGAGAATTGGGAGATTCCATCAAGAGGACCATCGCCCGTCTGAAAGAGTATATCGTGTACATAGACGAGACGGCGGAAGTGCTGGCGCAGATTGCAAGCGGCAAGCTGCATATCACGTTGAAGAACGATTATGTGGGAGAATTTCAAAAGATCAAGGAAGCCTTGCTCAATATTTCTTCGTCTATGATCGACGTTATGGAGGGGATCAGCGAGACCTCGGAGCGAGTCTCCGTAGGCGCGACAGAGCTGGCAAGCGCATCGCAGATGCTTGCGGACGGTGCGCAGGAGCAGGCGGCTTCCGTGGAGGAGCTGGTGGCTACGGCGACATCGGTTGCTGACCAGGTGCAGGAGAACCGCAAGGATGCGGAGCAGGCGGCCAAGGCTACGGAGGAAGTGACTGCCCTGATGGGACAGAACCAGGAGAAGATGGATCTGATGATGAATGCTATGAACGAGATACGCGAGACCTCCCAGAAGGTGGTAGGCATTATCCAGACCATAGAAGAGATCGCTTCCCAGACCAATCTTTTGTCCCTGAACGCTTCTATTGAGGCGGCCAGAGCAGGGGAAGCCGGCAAAGGATTTGCAGTGGTGGCTGACGAGATCGGGAAGCTTGCCTTAGAGAGTTCCAAGGCGGCCGGCATGACGAGAGATTTGATCGGCGTTTCCATGGATGAGATCAAGAAGGGCAATGATATTGCCAACGATGTGATGTCGTCTCTGGAAGATGCCGTGAAGGCGGTAGATCATGTAAATGGTATGATCAAGAGGACTTCCGAGAATGCGGCGGTACAGGCTGAGAGCATGAAACAGATACACTTAGGCATCGAGGAGATCTCTCAGGCGGTGCAGGATAACTCGGCAACCTCTCAGGAGACCTTTGCGACTTCGGACGAGCTGGCTTCTCAGGCCAACAATCTGAATGATATGGTTCAGAAATTTGATGTAGGCTGATATATAGCCACAGAATAAAGGACTGTCGCATGATAGCAATTTCTGCTATTCCATACGCCATATTGATTCCGAGACGGTGTATGGAATGTGGTCTTAGCTATCTGCGGCAGTCTTTTGTAAAAATGGAGAAACAATGGAAAAGGTTGGTGTGACGGCAATGTCTCCTATGTCATGGCGCTTCGCATGGGCGGGGAAGCGCCGCATCTGGGACTTGTGCTCACAGAAGGCGCTTTGGGAGGCTACAGTGTGCAGCGGGATCTGTCGAGAATCAGCAACGACAGAGGCGATTTTATTTTACATCCCTCGCCCGTTTCGCTTGCGCCAAAGGAAAGCTTTACGATTTCCTGGACGCTGTTCTGGCACAATGGGATCGACGATTTTTATGATAAATTAAAGCGGTACAACAAGCGTTATATCGAGGTTTGCGCGGAAAATTATATTGTGTTTGAAGGGGAAACGTGCAAACTGGACGTGAGGCCGCATTTTGCGTTTGCAGATCAGGATGTTGTGATCATGGAAAATGGCAGACTGCTTTCCTTTGCGAGAAGCGATCAAAAGATCAGCATAACGGAAACGCTTCCCGTGGGGGAACATACCTATGATATCCAAATAGGGGAAACCAAGACAAGTTGTAAGATACTGGTATTGCCCCCGCCTGAAATTTTGGCAAAGAGCAGATGTCATTTTATCGTCCAAAAGCAGCAATACAACCGCCCAAACAGCCGCCTCCATGGCGCATATCTCATTTATGACAATGAGGAAAAGCATATGTATTACAGTAATGTGAGCGATTATAACGGCGGGCGTGAGCGTATCGGTATGGGACTTTTGCTCGCGAGATATTTACAATCGCACGAAGATCAGATGCTTTTGGAGAGCTTGAATAGGTATGTCGATTATGTGGAACGTGAACTGTTTCACACTGAAACGGGAGAGGTATATAACGACTGCGGCAGAAATAACGAGTGGAACAGGCTTTATAACTACCCGTGGTTTAGCACGTTTTTTATAGAATTATATCGACTCAAAAAAGAGAAAGAGATGCTGCGATATGCCTATCTTGCGCTTCGCTCCTATTATGAGCAGGGCGGCGAAAGTTTTTACGCGATCGAGATTCCGGTGTGCGAGATGATGAGATGTCTTGATGGGGAGGGGATGAGCGAGGAGAAGGAGATCCTGCTCGGATACTTTGAAAAGCACTGTGAACAGCTTGTGAAAAACGGAACGAACTATCCAACGTCAGAGGTCAATTATGAGCAGAGTATCGTTGCCCCCGCCGCCGATATCCTTTTGCAGGTGTATGAGGTCACGGGCGACGGGAAATATCTTGACGCGGCCAAGGCGCAGATCATGGCATTGGAACTGTTCAACGGCCTACAGCCTGACTTTCATCTGTATGAGACTGCAATCCGTCATTGGGACGGTTATTGGTTCGGCAAGCGCAGAATGTACGGCGACACGTTCCCTCACTATTGGAGCGCGCTCACGGCGAATGTGTACGCGCGTTATGCGTATCTTATGGGAGATGAAAAATACGCGAAGAAGGCAAAGGCCGCTCACAGAAGCGTTTTGAGTTTGTTCCGGCCGGACGGCAGCGCCTCCTGCGCATATGTGTATCCGGTCAGTGTAAACGGCGAGAGGGCGGGATATTATGACAGCTATGCGAACGATCAGGACTGGGGATTGTACTTTATGATTAGAGATATGCAGATGCAAAAGGATATGCTCAAATGTTAAGAGATGGGTGTGAATGGAGCGCTTGCGGGAGGAATCTGCCATGCGTAAAACGATCGATATGAATGAGAATTGGAAGTTTTGTTTGGGCGACCTGGCTCCCCAAAGCGACACGGAAGGATGGGGCGGCGCAAAAGCCAAAGGGTTTGGTTTCGGCGTGGCGGCACAGTCGTTTGACGACACAAAATGGCGGGAGGTGGATCTTCCGCATGATTTTGTATCGGAGGGCGAGTATACCAGGAAAACTGCTGAAAAGTCGGATATGCAGGACATCCCTGAGATGGAGAGTATTGACAGCCGTCATTTTGCGGGCGGTTGTCTGGAGGGCGGCGTGGCTTGGTACAGAAAGCGTTTTATGATTCCCGCTGATTGCGAAGAAAAGCGCGTGCACCTGTTTTTTGACGGTATTTATCGAAACAGCACCGTATATCTGAACGAGTATCTGATCGGCACACATTCGGGGGGATATGACAGTTTTTATTATGACGTCACGGACTTTGTCAATATGGGCGGTGAAAATGTGCTTGCGGTGCGGGTGGACGCATCCGGACGCGAGGGTTGGTGGTACGAAGGCGGCGGTATTTACCGCGATGTGCACATCGAGATCAAAGAGCCGATCGCAGTTGCGCCTTACGGCGTCTTTGTGTCGCCGCGGGTCGATCTGAACGATCGGACGGCGGATATCGCGATCAAAACAGAAGTCTGGAACAAACTGTTTACGGATCAAAAAGTGACGGTGCAGTCCATGATCTGTGATGCCGAAGGAAACGTGATCGCAAAAACTGCAGAGGAAATTCTGGTAGAAGCGTGGGAGGAGCAGACCTGTGTGCAAAAGGTGGAACTGCGCGATGTTCGGCTGTGGGATTTGGATGACACTTATCTGTACCGCCTGACCACCGATCTTATCGTGGATGGAGCGCCTGCGGACAGTGTGGATACGGATTTCGGCATACGCGATATTTATTTTGATGCGGACAAAGGTTTTTATTTAAACGGCAAAAACAGAAAGATCAAGGGCCTGTGTTGTCATCAGGATCACGCGGGCGTCGGTATCGCTATGGACAAAAGTATTTTTCAATACCGGCTGGAGCAGATGAAGCGGATGGGCGCAAACGCGTACAGAAGCGCGCATCATATGATGACAAGCCAAATGCTGGATCTATGCGACAGGATGGGGATGCTTGTGTTTGACGAAACGCGCAGGATGTCAAGCGCCGTGTCCGATCTGGAGGCGCTTCGGACTATGGTGCGGCACGGCCGCAATCATCCGTCGGTGTTTTTGTGGGGGATAGGCAACGAGGAGGTATTTTCCCAGGACAGACCCGAGACTGCGCGCACAACGCGCACCATGAAAGCGGAGATCGGGAAACTGGATGGGACGCGCCCCGTCACCGCCGCCGTCGTGTGCTGGAACGGCAAAGAACGCTTTGACACCGCCGCAAATTATGTGGACGTCACGGGGAATCTGGACATCATGGGATTCAATTATTGTAAGCAGGCTTGGGACGATTATCACGAGCGTATGCCCAAACAGCCTGTGATCATTACCGAGGCAAGCGCAAACAGCGGTACGCGCGGCTGTTATAGTACCGACGAAAAGAGTGGTCAGTATTATATTTTAGATGCGGATAATGCGGAAAAAGTCCAAAATAGACAAAAGGCCGTAAAAAAAGATCTGGCGGAGGACGAGTGGCGCTATTTTGCCCGGAGAGAGTATCTTTCGGGAATCTTTTTGTGGACAGGATTTGACTATCGCGGCGAACAGACGCCGCTTGGCTATCCGGCTGTATATTCGCAGTTTGGCATTTTTGACTACTGCGGTTTTCCGAAGGACAATTTATATTATTACAAGAGCTGGTGGACGGACAAACCGATCCTGCACTTATTCCCGCACTGGAATTTCACAGGACAGGAGACAGTCACAGTCTATTGTTACAGCAATCTGGACGAGGTTGAACTCTTTGTCAACGGCAAAAGCTATGGCAGAAAGACGATGGAGAAAAATTGGTATCTGTCGTGGGACGATGTGAGATATGAAAAAGGAGTGTTAAAGGCTGTCGGCTATCAAAACGGGGAATCGGCAATGGAAGAGATCGTCACAACCACAGGCGAAGCGTACCGGATCGAGCTGATCCCTTATCGAAGTGAGATCGCGGACAAGGAGACGGCCATCGTAAACGCAGTCATTCTTGACGCAGACGGTTTGGTCGTGCCAACTGCCGATCAGGAAATCTGTTTTGAGGTCGAGGGCGGAAAATTCCTCGGCACAGGAAACGGCAACCCGGGCGACCATGCAAGCGAAAAAGCGCCTGCAAGACGCGCGTTCCACGGTCTGTGCCAGGCGCTTGTCAAGGCGGACAAAAAGGACATCAAGATGACTGCGAAAGCGGATGGATTGGTGTTGGGGGTCTGCGAGATTAAGGTGTTGCGGAGGTGAAGCCGTGGTACGGTTTTATGTGTAATAGAATAGGTCAGCAAAAAGGAAAGGTAGAAGAAAATGAGACGTTCAGACAGAGAAGTTAGAGAATTTGACGAGATGGTAGCCATTATTGAGAAATGCGACGTTTGCAGGATCGCGTTAAATGACGACGGATATCCTTACATTCTTCCATTAAATTTTGGGATGAAAGTGACTGAGGAAAAGAAACTGGAGTTGTATTTTCATGGAGCGATGGAGGGGACAAAATATTCCTTGATCGATGCCGACAACAGAGCGAGCTTTGAAGTAGACTGCGGACATGAGCTGGCGATGGATGAGGAAAAGGGGAATTGTGCGATGGTATACGAAAGTGTCATCGGACAGGGATATATTGAAATGGTAAAAGAGGACGATAAGGAGGAAGCGCTGACTGTCTTGATGAAACATTATCATCAGGAAGATTTTGTTTATAACAAGGCTGTGGTTCCGCGAACGAAAGTGTTTAAGTTGGTCGTGGAGCATATGAGTGGAAAACATAGAAGGAGGTGAGTGGGAAATTCGTGTCGATTGGCTTGGTAAAAATTTACGCTTCCGGCTGAGGAAATTTTTACGGTAGAGTGGGGAGATCTTGCAAATAGTTAATTTCCGGAGGATATTCCATCTTAGACCAATCTATTTTCTTTGCTTGATAAACAATTTCAGAATAATACTTATTGGTGATTTCTTTTCTGTATGTTGCTATAATTCTTGTGTTATCTTTGACATATTCTCTGATATCTGCATTTATCAATGTGTTTGGAACGAGTGGTTTTAGGTTTTTCTGTTTTACAAAACCGATACCTGCTTTAACACCACCCGCAATTTTTTCTGTATATAACTTGGGATTTCTGTTATTATAATCACCAAACATGTTTGCATTACCAATACTTGATGTCATAATAAGTGGTAATATTTTCAGTTTCAATTCCGTTGTTCCATCTTTTGCAAATTCAAAAATCTGTGGACTAAGATACCCATTATAACACATTTTAAAGAATCTATGGCTGCTTATTTTTTCCTTATCCACCTTTAATCCTGTCAAATGCAAAAATCTTGATTCAGTAAATTGTACTTCTACATAAGATATTTTTTTGCTTTTATTCATACAGACGAACAAAAAGTTTTTGCCCGATAGATATTTTTTGTAATTCTTGGAAGCTTCTGTGACTATACTGATTGCTTGTTCTTTGGTATACATTTTTCCTCCTCATGCTTTTCATAAACAACGGGCAGCACGCTCCGCGAACTGCCCTTATGTTAATTAAAAGGAGCACCGCACCACCGCAGTGTTGCGTAGCTCCTTTACTGATTGATTTTTCTGTTGTCCGCCAACTGACTGGCCTACATATCCAGCCTACATTTCGAGTTTTTCTGTTGCCCGCCAACTGCCAAGTCCACAAGTCTTGGATACATTTCGGATTTTAGGTGTCAACCGCACCAACAGATGCAATCTGCTTTGTTACTCTTAGAATAACAGAAGCAGTATTTTCTGTCAATATATAATATGCTAATTTATGAAAATTTATGTTACTAAGTCATCCATCCCTATTATATCTTCTTAATGGGATGCCTGATAACTGTCTTTAATTTATCGGGACTACATTTTCTTGGGTCGCTCAAATATATTTCGTGATGTAACCTTGTTTCGGTTATATCCGGTTCATACCCATTTTCATTTGCAAATTTGTGCATTAAATTAACGGTTGCAGGCTCGTTATCATAACTGCCAATGTGCATACATTGAACACAAACTCCCTCATGGCAGGTTAGAAATTCAACTCTCGTAAAATCTTGTTTTTTCTTTTTAGCGGCCTCTTCGATCGCCCAATCAAAATCTTCTTTTGTCACAAAATCCGGCAATCTGATAATTGATATAAAGTGCATAGCGCCTTTATTATTATAATCAATCGTGCCTTTCATGCCATCCTGCCACCAAAATCCTTCTAACGGCGGTACAACATATTCAAAAAAGCCATCTATTTTATGCGTTCCTTTGTAGCTCATTTTGATGGTATATGCCACACCATATAATAAACCTATTGTATTTTGATAATCTCCATTTTCTTCATTCGGATTTCCGGTTCCTCTAATTGCGATATAATTCATTTCAGGTACGTCCACAATGCCAGGTTGGTTCTTAGGCATGTAAAATTCTTTATATTCTTTCTTAAAATCAAAAGCCATAATGATATCTCCGATCCTAAATGATATATGGCCATTCGGCCGTTTTATGCCTTGAATCAGGTGGGTACATTATACTATATTTTACGGCGTGTTTCAAGGCTTGGAAAGACCGCCAATCCTTTCTTGACAAATACCCTGCGGATAGTATAATAAATATAACGACTACAAAAATAAGTCATCAGGAGGAGATCAGGTTATGTTTCATATTACAGAGTCAGAGTATGAGGTTATGGAGATGGTGTGGAAGCATGCGGAGGGTATCCGACAGGCCGAACTGTTGGAGCTGCTTCACGAGAGAGGGAAAGAGTGGAAGCGTCAGACTTTGAACACGTTCTTGTCCAGGCTGGAGGAGAAAGGTATCGTGAAACGGGAGAGACGGCTTGTAACGCCCTTGTATTCCAAGGAAGATTATCATCATATGCAGATTAAGGAGACGATCGACAAGGTGTACAATGGCAGACTGAGCGATCTGGTGCTTGCTTTTACGGGGCGGCAGGAGATCGATGAGGAGGAAGCCGAGCGGCTGCTTCAGATTATTCGGCGTAAAGAGCGGGAGGAAGAATGAATTTACTGTTTTCGATGACATTATCGGGAAGCGTGATGACGCTTTTATGTCTGATCCTGAAAGCTCTCATGCGGAAAGTGCCGGAACGGGTCTATTATGCCTTGTGGAAGGTGTGCATCTTGTACTTTTTGATTCCCTTGCCATTTCTCAAGAAATTTTATGGTTTGATCCTGCAGCGGCTCGCAGAAATGACGAGGGCGGTGGAGGGGAAAGAGATCGTTCAGTTTCTCTCGCGCAGGGGAGCGGCGGTCATAAAGCTGAATGGCGTGACACAGTATAACTTTGTCTTGCGCTCCCAAGTATTGACCGCGGTGATCTGGATCAGTGTGGCGGTATTGATATCCTTATATTTTCTGATAGATTATTTCAAAAAGAAAAAAGATTTGGAGAGATCGCTTCTTGTGGAGCAGTCCCAAGATCAAGATACGATAGAAAAGTGGAAGAATGAGAGTCATATCCGCCGCAGATTGCGAGTGAGTCCCTGTTCCTTGCAGAATGTCTGTTTTACCTTGGGGTTTTTTAGACCATTTATTGTTTATTCGGAATGTTCTTCCATGGAGAAGGAATTGTTGCTGCGGCATGAATTAATGCATGTGAAGCGGTGGGACGTGTTTTGGCAGTCTCTGATGGTGATTGTTTTGGCACTGTTTTGGTTTAACCCTTTTGTGTGGGTTTTGAGAAACCAGATCAGGAAAAGCTGTGAGTGTTCCTGCGACGAGGCCGTGTTGGAAGGCAGAAGCAGAAAAGAGCGGGAGCGCTATATGGAGATGATCGTTAGGAGAGCCATGGTGCAAAATAAGAAGATCGGCGTGCTTTCTTTTGCTGAAAAAGCGGGGAAAAGGACTGGAAAGAGAAGAAAAAGTGAGATCGAAGAAAGGATAAACAATATTATGAATATGAACAAAAAGAAACCTGTGGGGAAGTTTGCGGCGGCAATGCTGGTCGCCTCTGTGGCGGTCTTAAATTCCATAACCGTATTTGCCTATGAGGATGTACAGTTTGTGTCAATCAGTCGGCTGGCGCCAAGTGAAACGAGTACTGTGTGGCAGGAGACAAAGAGTGATGATGCTTGGATAGAGGCGGATTTCTTTTTTGTGCCGGACGGAGTAACAGATCTGATGGAGAAAGTCGTAATGGAACAGGAAAGAATTTATTATGATATTCAGTTTGTAGATGAAAATGACAATATTTATCCTGTAGAGGAGACCAGTCTCCATGTAAACTGCGACCATGTCTACGAGTCGGGATTGGTTCAAAAACATGAGCTTAATACAAGCGGCGGTTGTATCCTTTTTGCATACGAGGGAAAGAGATGTAGTGAATGTGGTGATGTAGAAACGGGAGAGCGGAGCAATAGGTCTTTTTATGATGTATGCCCTCATTGAACGAAGATACTCAAAGAGAGGCAGCACAGTCTGAAAGTAGAGCGGAGGCATAAAGGTATGAAAAAAAGAGCTGTATTAAAAGGATTGAGCTATTTCCTTGTCATCAATTTAATCGGTCTCTTTTTGGCAGGCTGTGGAGCAGACAACAGCCTGTCGGAAGAAGACGGCAGTGATATAGTGAGCAGCGCGGAACCGATCAATGATTCTGCGGACAGTTTGGCAGACAGTGAAGACGGACAGATTAATATTATGGAGAACCCTGCCTATAGCGCTATGGGACGTCAGGTGGTGACGGCGGTGATCGCAAGACCGTTTTTGATCGATGATGTCTTAGAACAGATCAGAACTTTTAATGAGAACAATTCGACTTACTTTGTGGAGCCAAGAGGATATGAGGGCGATTTGCTAGAGACAACGACGATTCTGGAGACACAACTCACCCTCGAGGTTCTATCCGGCGAAGGGCCTGATCTGGTGATATGGAATGATAATTACGCCCCGTCCCTTGCATCGGGGAAGCTTATGGAAAACTTATATGATTTTATGGACGCAGACCCGGATTTCCACAGGGAAGATTATTATGAGAATATCCTACAGGCATTTGAGATAGATGGAGGATTGTATGTATTTCCCGTTTCTTTTTCGGTGGGTACCATATGTGTGAGAGCGGAGGAATTTGATACGGACAGAGGCGTCGCGGAAAGCTGGGAGATGGAAGACATGCTGAACGCCTTTGAAAACAGCTCTCAAGCAGAGTTTTTTTCGAAATATTATAACAGAGAATATACGCTCCATTATGTGGGCGCCGCTTGTGTGGGGAATTTTGTGGATTGGGGCAGCGGAGAATGTTGTTTTGATACGCCGGAGTTTATAGCGTTATTGGAATTTTGTAATACGCTTCCTGATGGTTTTGAGGGTTCTCCCACTCCTTATTATGATTATTCGCGGAACGGAAAGATTTTTATGAGTCCTTTTGGGTTGTATACGCCCATGGTGATGGCGCAGGCCAGGTATGAATTTGGTACGGATGCGCTTTGTTGGCCGGGTTGGCCGGTTGTGGACAAAGAAAGAGATTTGAACGGCGGAATTGTATCATGCAGCGGCGGTGGATTTTCCATATGTAAAAATAGCAGTAATCAGGAAGGCGCGTGGGAATTTATTAAGAGCTTTCTTACCGAGGAGGCACAGCGAGAGGCGGAGGATAATCCTATTTTGCGTTCTGTGTCGGAGGAGCGGATACAGGAGGCGATGACGGTAGAGTATGAGATCGTCAATGGCGTAGAGCAGGAAAAGGTGCGGCATGAAGTTATAAGGGACGGCGCTGAGACGATAAGATACTATAGTATCACGGAGGAGGACGCCGAACTGTACCGTTATCTGATCGAACAAACAAGCCGCAGTTCCGGCGGGGGATATCAAATCATGGGTATTATTTTAGAGGAGGCCGAAGCTTATTATGCAGGAGAGCAAGATGTCATAACGACAGCCGATAGGATTCAAAACAGGGTCAGCGTATATGTCAGCGAATGTGTGAATTAGGGGAAGCAGAAATAATTGTTGATGGGAATATTGCAATCTATATTTGCATATGCTATAATGCCAATAGGCAAAAAGAGATTACGAGTCCGACTGGACGAAAGAACGAATCCCTGAACCGTGTTGCACCACAGTCCAGGGATTCTTCTTTTCTTTTACGGTGGCAAAGCACCCACCAGGCTATTTGTCGTCCTCACGGTGACTGTCAAGCTATTTGCAGATGAGGTATAACCCCTCTTATGACATTGTTCTACATTTTACAGATAAAAGGTGAGCCGCGGAAGCTTATGAATGGGAGGAACCGAACTGTTTATGGGAATACAACGAAAGGGAATGAAACAAGACACGATATTAAAAGTTTTGAGCTATTTCATTGTTATAAATTTAATCTGTCTCTTTCTCGTAGGCTGTGGAGCGGACAACAGCCTGCCGGAAGAAGGCGGCAGCGATATAGCGAGCAGCGAGGAGGCGGCCAATGATTCTATTGACAGTTTGGCAGACAGTGAAGACGGACAGGTCAATATTATGGAGAACCCTGCCTATAGCGCGATGGGACGTCAGGTGGTGACGGCGGTGGTCACGCTGGCGACACGAGATACTTTAGATCGGATCCGCGCCTTTAATGAGAGCAATCCGTCTTATTTTATTGAAGCGCGGGGGTATAGGGGTGGCTTGGGCGCGGAGGCGGCCGAGGATCTGGAGATGCAGCTTACGCTCGAAATTTTATCCGGAAACGGGCCGGACTTGGTGATATGGGATCGCGATTTATATACGCCGGCTCTTGCATCGGGAACTTTGATGGAAAATTTGTATGTCTTTATGGATGCGGATCCGGATTTTCACAGAGAGGACTATTATGAGAATATCCTGCAAGCGTTTGAGGTGAATGGAGAGTTATATATCCTTCCGGTTTCTTTTATTGTGGAGACCGGATGTGTAAAAGAAGGGGAAATGAGAAATGACAGAGGTGTCACAGAGGGTTGGGAACTTGGAGAGATGATAGAAGCATATGAAAACAGTCCTCATGCAGAAAGATTTGCGATCAATTTTACCAGAGAGTTTCAACTGCGTTTTCTGTGTCAGAATTGTATGGGGGAGTTTGTGGACTGGAGCAACGGAGAATGTTACTTTGATTCGCCGACATTTGTGGAATTGCTGGAGTTTTGTAAGACCTTTCCGGAACAGT
This sequence comes from Candidatus Gastranaerophilales bacterium, assembly GCA_023663225.1. Classification (GTDB taxonomy): domain Bacteria; phylum Bacillota; class Clostridia; order Lachnospirales; family Lachnospiraceae; genus Acetatifactor. The sequence goes on along the minus strand of JAMPHU010000004.1, from coordinate 883 downwards.
TTACGCTCCCGAACGATTTTACTTTTTACGGATATATGAGCAGCGGGAAGATTTTTTGGATGCCTGTCAGCTTGTATAGTCCTTGGGTTGTGGCGGAACAGAGGCACCTGTGTGATGCCGATTTATTTAACATAGGGACAGTTCGCCAAGTGAGTTACCCGTTGTTTTGGCCGGGGAATCCGGTGGCGGATGGCGAGAAGGAGTTGGGTGGCGGAGTGGCAGCGCCCTTTGGCGAATGTTTTTCCATATGCCAAAATAGCAGGAATCAGGAAGCGGCGTGGGAGTGTATTAAGAGTTATCTCACGGCAGATATGCAAAGAGAGGTAAAAGGGATTCCGCTTTTGCGTTCCGTATCCGAGGAACAGATACAGGAAGCTTTGACCGTAGAATATGAGACAATAGACGGTATCGAGCAGGAAAAGAACCGGCGGGAGATTGAAATGGAGGGTGAGGAGACAATCGGATTTCCCTGTATTACAGAGGAAGATGCCGAGATTTATCGCAGTCTGATTGAGAACACGCACCGCAGCATCGGCAATGATCTGGGCATACTGGATATCATCATGGAGGAGGCCGGAGCTTATTTTGAAGGTGACAAAGATGTCATAATGGTGGCGGATATCATTCAGAACCGTGTCAGCGTATATGTCAGCGAACGTGTGAATTAGGGGAAGTGGGAGTCCTCCCCATTTTTTAACATGAGCGTTTTTGAAAAAAAGTCAAAAACGCTCACGCTAAACTTGTAAATATCTCATGTTACTGGTAGTATAGAACAGAGAAAATGCGTGTCATCACAGTAAACTGCTCTGACATGGAGGATTAGATTGGAGCCAAGACGAGTGTCTTGAACTGGAAACGGATTACTTGTTGGAGGAATTCACAT
>JAMPHU010000049.1 GCA_023663225.1 Candidatus Gastranaerophilales bacterium | reverse complement strand
GCTGGCTTATTGGCAATATGACCCTTACCGACCCACTTATTGACTAACACCAAAAATTTCAAAAAGGACTTGACTTTATTCGGGGGGGTATAAAATAGAAGATGTAAATTTTTTCCATACAAAATAAAACAACTGAGAAGGAGAGAAATCTATTATGAAGAAACCCAAAATATTTGCAACTTTTTTGCTGGCGGGAGCGCTTTTGGTAACGCCGTTGGGAGGTAGTCTGCTTTCTACTGTAGCGACTGCCTCCTCAAACAATGAGGTATGGTCAGATATCTATTGGATGGTTCATAATGTGAACGAAACAAATGTGAACGGTATTACGTCTAGGCTACTTAAATATGATTCGCCGGCAATTGGAGAGGCTATGGTTAGTAAAGCAGGCAATATTGTAGGCTGGATAGAAGAAGTTGAGACGATGTACAAACGGGCAAATGGCATAGCGGATACTAAGGTAGAGGTTTCCGGAGTGGACGGCGTGGATGCCTCCAAGATTACCGTGGTGGGCGCTGCCATGAATGTGACTCAGGGAGGCGCTTCTCTGAGTATCAAAACGGCAGAGGCTTCGCCGAATGTGCCGGAAGGATACGACAATGCAACATTCCTGGATATTGATATGACAGGTTTAAAGAGCAGCGGCGAGCGTTTTCCTATGATGATCACCATGCCGGTTCCCGCAGGAGTGAGTGCCGACAATGTGGTCGTGCTTCATTATGCGAATGGAACCGACCAGGCGCCAGTGGCTTTAACCACCACTAACAACGGTGACGGCACGATTTCTTTCTATGTGACAAGCTTTAGTGTATTTGCGTTTGCGGAGCATGACGGCGGTACATTCGATATCGATGATAGTGATGATAGCGGTAATAGCGGTGATAGCGGTGATAGCGGTGATAGCGGTGATACTACTTCATGGCTGATGGATATAGAGAACCTGATCGCTGCCGCGCCAAAAGATGGAGTTGTCTCTATCAAAGAAATCAGTGCGCTGCCCAACAGTGTTATGCAGGAATTGGTGCGCAGAGGCGATGTGACACTGAAGATGGAATTTACTTATGAAGGCGTGGCATATGTGATCACGATTCCTGCGGGAGCCGCTGAAAACAATGACATTGCTTGGTATGGGCCATTATATTTGGCAGCACATTATGGAAACGGTGTGTCTGCGGCGGTAAAAGCGATTGGTGATTCTTATACTGTACAGTCTGGTGACACTATGTGTGCAATCGCTCGGAAAAACGGAGTGACGCTTGCGCAACTTGCAGCAATGAATCCGCAGATAAAGAATGTTGACCACATTGTAGTAGGGCAGAAAATCCAGTTAAAATAAGAGCAGGGATGACCTTGCATTGAGTGATTCCCGCGGGCAATGAGCCACAAGTGTTGTGCTTGCAGCGGGATTGTTGACTGAAACGCCGGACAGACATCGGGATGGTTCCCTGTAGTCTGTCCGGTTTGTTTAACATAAGGGCAGCGGAGCGTGCTGCCCTTATGTTTCGGAGGAAGAATAATGAATGTCAGAATACGGGAAGCTTTAAAAACAGCAGTCAACGTCTATCTTATACTGATTCTACTGGTCCTGCCATTATATTTACAAGATGGTTATGTTTTAATTGGGAATGTAAAATACTGTTTTTTTCGGAATGTGACATTATTTTTTATACTTGTGACGTCAGTCCTGTTGGCCGTTTTGATGATCAAAAGAGAAAAAGGAAATAGAAAGTACTTGTTTTCCACTACGGATATCATGGTATTATGCTATATGGGGAGCAGTATTTTGTCATGGTGTTTTTCTGAGGACAAATCTATGGCGTTGTGGGGAGCGCCGGGTTGGTATATGGGACTTTTATCCCAGCTTATGTTTGCTTGGATTTACTTTATAGTGTCCAGGTGGCATGACGGTTCTGTGGGGAGTTTATGGGCGCTTTTTGCAGGTGCGGCAGTTGTGATGGCGCTGGGGCTTTTGAATCGGTATGAATTTGATCCGCTTCTTGTGTATGCCGGACTGGATGATTGGGGCAGGCTTCATCTTTTGTCTACGATTGGGAATCAGAATTGGTACTGCGGTTATCTAAGTGTGGTATCCGCAGTCTGTGTTTGTTGGGCTTGTGTAGGTAAAAAAGCACAGAGAGTTGCGGGGCTATTTGGGTGTCTGCTTTTCTTTTGGACCATATTGACACAGGGGAGTGAGGGCGGATATCTGATCGTACTTGCGGAAATGGCAGTTTTGTTTTTCTGGTCGCTGGATGAGAGGAAAAAGGTGCTCAGATTGCTTGAGGTGCTGCTTTGTCTGCCTCTGGCAGCGATTTTGGGAAAATATTGTATCGGTTTTCGCGGCTTGTCCTTGCCGGAAGATGGAACGCTTCAGGGATTTTTGTTTTGGAAAGGCTGGGGAGTTGTTCTGATTCTTTTGGGGGCGTTTTACGCACCGCTTTGTATCAGGGAAATGAGAGGGTGCAGGGACAGACTGAAAGGAGCAGGCGTGAAAAAGATAGCCCTGTGGATAGCTGCATTTCTTTTTGGTGTTGGCGTTTTGGTCTTTTTGGCATGTCAGATATGGGAAGATGTCTGGCATTTTTTGGGGGAAAGCAGTCTGCTTCGCATTACCTCAAGCTGGGGGAACGACAGGGGCGGTTTGTGGAGTATGAGCATGGAAACCTTTTTGCAGGGAAGTTTTTGGGAGCAATGGGTCGGCGTTGGGCCGGATTGTTTTGCCAATGTCATTTATGCACGGTATCCCGTGAATGAAGTTCTTCATACCACCGGCAAGTGGGAAACGGCACTGTATGCCAACGCGCACAATGAATGGTTAAATATGCTGATCAATCAGGGGATTTTGGGAATGGTTTCCTATGTGGGGATTTTTGTGACAATTTTCGGACGTTTATGGAGACGCGGCAGCAAAGAGCCGTTTGCCCTGCTGGGGCTTTTTGCTGTCGCGGGTTATTGCGCCTACGGCTTGGTTAGCTTCCAGCAGACGATATCTACACCGATTGTGTTTGCTATATTGGGGATTTCGGAAGCCTGTGCTGTCCACACCGATATATAAAATTTGCCAGCTAAACGTGTTTGTGGTAAAATATTTGGAATAAAGAAAAACATTATTCTCTAAAAACTACCGATTTTCCAGAGGGGGTAAGAATTGAAACTATATTTAATACGTCACGCAGAAAGTTATGGCAATATAAAAGGAAAAATAATATCCACCACGGATTTTGAACTGACAGAAAAAGGGATAGCCCAATCACAACGCATCGGACAAAAAATTTGTTCAGAAATAAGAGAAAAACCGATATCAGCTTATTGCAGTTCACTTGCCAGAGCCAGACAGACACTCATGGAGATTCTGTGCTGCATTGGAAAAGAAAATGCTGAGATTACAGAAACGGATTTATTAAAAGAAATGGATCTGGGATTGCTTGAAGGAATGACCTGGGAAGAGCGGCGACAGAGATATCCGGAAGTAGATTTGGATAAAAAGCTGTCGCTGCTTCAGGCTCCTTGTGGAGAATCTTATCAAGATGTAAAGAACCGATGTAAAATGTTTGCAGAAAACTATTTAGAAAAAGAAGCAAATGAAAAAAACATAATCATAGTTTCCCATGGCATTACGTTAAGAATATTGACAAATTTTCTTTTAAAACGTCCAGATGAAGATATAAATTTTTTGAATTGGATGGAGAATACGGCGTTGACGGAACTTGTTTTGGAAAAAGAAAGCCGTACATACCAATTAGTCCGGTTGAATGATTATTCACATCTTAGAGAGTTGCAAACTGCTGGATATGAGGAATGGGGATTGTTTGCAACGCGTGGTTATTGGACAAAATTCAACAAAATGTAATTTGGAGGGAAAATGAGAGAAGATATTATAGACTATTTGCATATTGAAATAGAAAGAAGATGCAAATTACCGACGAATTTCTTCGGAATGGGGTGCTATTACCATATTGAATCGGTTGTAAAAAATGCGGAACTATTGGCGAAACAGTATGGTGCAGACATCGAAATAGTTATTATTGCCTCATGGTTACACGACATAGCTTCCATAACAGATTATAATTTATATGAAAAACATCACATTTATGGAGCGCAAATTGCTAAGGAACTGTTAAGCGCTTTTGATTATGAAGATTATAAAATTGAAAGAGTTCAAAAGTGCATACTTAATCATAGAGGAAGTGTAGAACATGACAAGCTAACACTTGAAGAAATGTGTGTTGCAGATGCAGATGCGATTTCTCATTTTGATAATATACCTGGTTTATTATATTTAGCCTATGTTAAAAGAGGGTTGGATATTGAAACTGGTAAAGTTTTTGTGAAAAAAAAGCTTGAGCGCAGTTATCAAAAATTATCCAATCAAAGTAAAAAAAATTATGAGTTAAAGTATAATCAAGTAATGGCGATATTTCCGGAGTGACCTGCGCCGTGAAATTCCGGGAGGTAAAAAGTAGCGTATGCCGGATGAGTTGTGTCTAATGGTATATGGGATTTTATATTAGCCAGTTCATTCATTTCCTTATTTTGGAGGCAGATATGGTATCCAGAAAAAGTACACGTAAACTGGAATATGAAGGAAACAACTATTATTGGTATGTGAGAGTAAATGACCTTGGACATAGGGTACATATCATGTCGGAGGATAAGAAGCTGCATTTGGAATATCCTTTTACGGATACGGAAGTGCCCATTACATCACAGGATATTAAAAAACATTTAAAAGAATATTATGAATAATATTGTCAATGGACTGCTTGACAGAAGCAATTAGTTTTGTTATACTTCTAAACAGTTTACTACGACACCATGTTATCGCGGTAGCACGTTACCACATTAAAGTGTTCCAAAAGAATTGCATGTAAAGAATGGTATAAAGGGAATCACTTAGAAGAAATCGCTTAAAAGGAATCTTTTAGAAGGAATCGCATAAAAATCGCTTGAAGGGAATTAATTTATGAACAGCAGGAACAAAGCGTTATTGCATACCCCGGAAGGGGTGAGAGATATTTATGGCAGGGAATATGCCGATAAGCTGTGGGTGGAAGAGCGGATGCATGAGGTCATAAGAAGTTATGGCTACGAGGACATCCAGACGCCGTCTTTTGAGTTTTTTGACGTGTTTTCCAAGGAAGTGGGCACGACGCCCAGCAAGGAACTGTACAAATTTTTTGACAAGGAGAACAACACGTTGGTGCTCCGTCCGGATTTCACGCCCTCCATCGCCCGCTGTGCGGCAAAGTATTTTATGGAGGAGCAGGTGCCGATCCGTTTCAGTTATCTGGGGAATACTTTCACCAACACCTCCAATCTGCAAGGCAAGCAAAATGAGGTCACACAGATGGGAGCGGAGTTGATCGGAGAGCCTTCCGTGGAGGCGGACGCGGAGATGATCAGTCTGGTGATCGAGGCGCTGCAGGCGATCGGTCTGAGGCAGTTTCAGGTCAGTATCGGAGAGATGGAATATTTCAAAGGACTGTGTGAGGAAGCCGGATTGGACGAAGGGACGGAGTTGGATTTGAGAGAGTGTATCTCCGGTAAGAATTATTTTGCGGCGCAGGAGCTTTTGAATGAGCGCTGCGTGGCGGAGCCTTATCGGGAGATTCTGTTGAAGGCGGCGGATCTGTTGGGCAACATGAGTTCTCTGTCCGAGGCGCGTGCGTTGGTACAAAACAGGCGCTCTCTGGAGGCGGTGGAGCGGTTGGAGAAGCTGTGGGAGGTCTTAAAGGCTTACGGTGTGGAAAAGTATGTATCCTTTGACTTGAGTATGCTCAGCAAGTATCATTACTATACCGGCGTGATCTTTAAGGCATACACTTATGGCGTTGGAAACGCCATCGTGAAGGGCGGGAGATATGACAATCTTTTGCATCAATTTGGCAAGGACGCTCCGGCGATCGGATTTGCGCTGGTCATAGACGATATTTTGGAGGCGCTGTCCGGACAGAAGGTGGAGCTTCCAAAGCCGCAGAGCACGCAAAATCTGTATTACCGCAAAGGCGACAGCGCCGATTATCTCGACAAGCTGTCTCAGGCAAGAAAAATGCGCCAAAATAAGATTTCGGTGGCGCTCACGCCGATGCAAGAGTAAGTCACCCCGGGGGAGAGGAGAAACGGCAACATGATAGAAGAGATGACGTTTGATCGATATTTGACTTTTGCGTTGGGAAAGGGCAGACTGGCAAAGCAGAGCATGGAGCTTTTGGCCAAGATCGGGATCACCTGTGAAGAGATGGAGGATAAGAGTTCCAGAAAGCTCATTTTTGTAAATGAGGAGCTGAAAATGCGGTTTTTTCTGGCAAAGGGGCCGGATGTGCCCACTTATGTGGAGTATGGCGCCGCGGACATCGGCGTGGTGGGCAGGGACACGATTCTGGAGGAAAACCGCAATGTGTACGAGGTGTTGGACTTAGGATACGGCAAATGCCGCATGTGCGTGTGCGGCCCTGCGTCGGCGAAGGAGCTTTTACAGCACCATGAGCGGATTCGGGTGGCGAGCAAGTACCCGAGGATCGCCAGAGATTATTTTTATAACAAAAAGTATCAGACCGTGGATATCATTAAGTTAAACGGCTCCGTGGAACTGGGGCCTTTGGTGGAACTCTCCGATGTGATCGTGGATATTGTGGAGACCGGTTCCACCCTGCGGGAGAACGGTCTGGAGGTGTTGGAGGAGGTATGTCCTCTGAGCGCCCGCATGATCGTCAATCCGGTGAGTATGCAGATGCAAAACGAGAGGATCAAGAAGTTGGTGGCCGATATCCGCGCAGCGTTGGCTCAAAATGGATGAAAGAAGAGGTGGAGATATATGAGAACCGTAAAGTTGTCCGGCGAGACAAGACAGAGTATATTGAATGATCTGTTAAAGAGAAGTCCCAATCACTACACGCAGTACGAGTCTGTGGTCGAGGAGATCATAGGACGGGTGCGGGAGGAAAAGGATCAGGCTGTATTTGACTATACAAGTCAATTCGATCATTTTCAGCTCACTCCGGAGAATATCCGTGTGACCAGAGAGGAGATCGACGAGGCGTATGGGAAACTGGATCCCGAACTGGTGGAGGTTTACAAAAAATCGGCCCGCAATATAGAGGCTTTTCACTTCAAACAGCGCCGCAACAGTTGGTTTGACCCGGGGGAGGACGGCGCCATATTGGGGATGAAGATCACGCCCATAGAGCGGGCGGGCGTCTATGTGCCCGGCGGGAAGGCCGCTTATCCGTCCAGCGTGCTGATGAATGTGATCCCCGCAAAGGTCGCAGGCGTAAAGGAGATCATTATGACCACGCCTCCCGGGGCGGACGGTCAGATCAATGCCGGCACTTTGGTGGCGGCGGATATCGCGGGAGTGAACACCATCTACAAGGTGGGCGGCGCCCAGGCGGTGGCGGCTATGGCGTTTGGCACGGAATCGATTCCCAAGGTGGACAAGATCACAGGCCCGGGCAACATTTTTGTGGCGCTTGCCAAAAAGGCGGTGTACGGCTATGTGAGCATTGATTCTATCGCGGGCCCCAGCGAGATCCTGGTGTTGGCCGACGAGACCGCCAATCCCAGATATGTGGCGGCCGATCTGCTCTCACAGGCGGAGCATGACGAGCTTGCCAGCGCCATCTTGATCACCACTTCAAAAGAACTGGCGGATCAGGTCTTGCGGGAGATAGAGGGGTTTGTGGAGAAGCTTGAGCGAGCTTCCATCATCAGGGCGTCTCTGGATCATTATGGTTATATTCTGCTTGCGGAAAATCTGGAGGAGGCCGTTGAAACGGCCAATGCCATCGCTTCCGAGCATTTGGAGATTCTGACGAAAAATCCTTTTGAGGTGATGACGCACATCAAGAACGCAGGGGCGATCTTTTTAGGCGAGTACTCATCTGAACCTTTGGGAGATTATTTTGCGGGGCCGAACCACATTCTGCCCACCAACGGGACGGCGAAATTTTTCTCCCCTGTCAGCGTGGATGATTTTGTGAAGAAGTCCAGCATCATTTCCTATTCCAGGGATGCGCTGGAAAAGGTACATAAAGACATTGAGGCGTTTGCCGTAAGCGAAGGTCTGACGGCTCATGCCAACAGTATTCGGGTGAGATTTGAAGAAAAATAAAAAGGAGAGTTTGCCATGGAACGCAGTGTTTCTGTCAGCCGCGCCACAAAAGAGACCGACATCACGATCAATCTTATGTTGGACGGTGCTGGAAAATCGGATATTTCTACAGGAATCGGTTTTTTTGATCATATGCTGGAAGGATTTGCCCGGCATGGCTTTTTTGACCTGAGTTGTAACGTGAAAGGCGATCTTCATGTGGACGGCCATCACACCGTGGAAGATACGGGGATCGTTCTGGGCGAGGCCATCCGGCAGGCACTCGGCGACAAGAAAGGGATCCGGCGCTATGGGTATTTTATCCTGCCCATGGACGACGCCCTGGCCTTGTGCGCGGTGGATCTGTGCGGCAGGCCCTATTTTAGCTATGAGTGTGAGATAGACGCTCCGATGGTGGGAGATTTTGACACGGAGCTTGTGCGGGAATTTTTTTACGCGGTATCCTACAGTGGAGCCATGAATCTGCATATCAAAATGCTTTCCGGACACAATGCGCATCACATGATCGAGGCGATGTTCAAGGCGTTCGCCAAGGCGTTGGATATGGCGGTTGGCATGGACGCAAGGGTGACGGATGTGCTCAGTACCAAGGGAAGTCTGTAGTTCGTATGTGGAGGCAAAAGATAATGATCAAAAAGTTTGTACCTTGCATTTATTTATATCGGGAACATGCGGTCAGGTCTCTCAAAGACGCCGCTGTGACGGACACGGATCCGGTTCGTCTGGCGCAGTCCTACAGGGAGAACAATGCCGATGAGCTGATCGTGTTCGATATGTCGGAGACAGACGCCGAGCACGAGGCGGCGCTCGATGTGATCAAGGAGATCTGCGCCGTGTCGGAGATGGACGTCATCGGCGCGGGCCATGTCAAGCGCATGGAGGATGTGAAAAAGCTTCTCTATGCCGGCTGCAAGAAGGCGGTCTTAGACTATGAGAAGGAGAGCAATATCGCCATCACAAAAGAAGTTTCCCTAAAGTTTGGCAGAGACAAGATATTGGTATCTTACAATGATCCCCAAATCCTTGCGGCGCAAAAAGAGCTTTTGGACGAGTATGTGTCTGCGCTGATCTTGATGAATCCACATCAGATTCGAGAGACGGAGAGCGTGACCGAACTGCCTTTTTTGGTGCAGGTGAACCAGATCGCTTTAAATAAATTGTTGGAGATTTTTGCTTATGAGAATGTCTGCGGCGTCACCGGCAACACCATCAATGACAATATGGGAGAGATCCTGGCGTTGAAGGAATTGTGCAAGGAGAATAACATTCCGGTGGAAGCTTTCGAGGCCGCATACAAATGGGAGGATTTCAAGACCAACAGCGACGGGATGGTGCCTGTCGTGGTGCAGGATCACAGGACGCTGGAAGTGCTGATGGTGGCATATATGAATGAGGAAGCCTATAAGAATACCCTGAATACGGGCAAAATGACTTATTTCAGCAGAAGTAGACAGGAGTTGTGGCTGAAGGGGGCCACCAGCGGGCATTATCAGTATGTGAAAAGTCTGACGGCGGACTGCGATATGGACACGATCCTTGCGAAGGTGTCCCAGGTGGGCGCGGCCTGCCACACAGGGGCGAGAAGCTGCTTTTTCAACAAGATCACCAGCAAGGAACAGGAGGAGCGCGCCAATCCGTTACAGGTGTTTGAGGAGGTCTTTGAGGTGATCAACGACCGCAAGATACATCCCAAGGAGGGTTCCTACACCAATTACCTGTTTGAAAAGGGGATCGACAAGATTTTGAAGAAATTGGGGGAGGAGGCCACAGAGATCGTGATTGCCGCCAAGAACCCCAATCCCAATGAGATCAAGTACGAGATCAGTGATTTTCTCTATCACATGATGGTGCTGATGGCGGAGAAAGGCGTGACCTGGGAGGAGATCACCACGGAGTTGGCCAACCGCTAGGGGAAATGAAACGAAGAGAAAGGTAAAAATAATGGGGATAAATCTTGATAAACCACACTTATGGAAGAATGACATAAATTTATCTGTTGATCTGTACAATACATGGTTTATGGAGTTTGCGCCAAAAGCCTTTAGGGAAACTCGCATTTCTACTGCACAGAGCGTTGAGCGAGCGTTACAGGAGACGAACTATTTGAACAACATTTCGCCTATGATTTTAGAAAAACATCCCGAGGTATTGCCAATATTGAGAATGTCAACTTGCCCTCCTATTGCAAGAGATAGATTAGTTGGTTTAGCAGGAGTTTCAAAAAGTCTTGTACAAAATATGGAAGATACTGACAATCCTCATGTTTCACCAAAAATGGAGAAGTTACAGCTTTCTATTGAACTTCAAAAAATTTCGGACATAATAAAGAGAATGGCTGATCTGGATATTTTTACATGGTTATTGGAAAATAGAAACCCTGATGAAGCGGAAATTATGCGCTCTGCAACAATAGTTGCCGATAGATTATGTGGTGCTGTTGCTGACCCTATCATTAGAAATGCACAGGAAAAACGACAGCTTGCGGCAATAACCGCCTTTTTAGAAAGTAAAGGATATAGATTGGCAGAAATCGGAATCCGCTATGATGAAATGCTCGCAGGGACATTTTCCTTTCATACAAATGTGCCTGTTTTTGTTACAAGAACAGAAGGTGACACAGTCAATATTCCCGTTGACGTTGCTATTATGCCTTTATCGGCAAAAGTAGGTGATATTCCGCTATTTATTGAGGCTAAATCAGCAGGTGATTTTACAAACGTAAATAAACGCCGAAAAGAAGAAGCGGTAAAAATGCAGCAATTAAAAAACACTTTTGGTAACAATGTTTCATATTCATTGTTTCTGTGCGGTTATTTTGACTCTGGATATTTGGGATATGAAGCGGCGGAGGGCATTGACTGGATATGGGAACACAGAATAAACGATATGGAAAATCTGGGAATATGATTGAATTAGAAAAGAACCGCGAACAGATGCAACTCAATATAGATGAAACCAAGGGCATTGAAGAGCGAAGAAAGCACGGACAATTTGCAACTCCGTTTTCTCTGGCAAGAGAAATAATGTCGTATGGACTCGATATACTTAACGAAAACATGGTTTCGTTTTTAGAACCATCTTTGGGAACCGGTGTTTTTTATTCAGCACTTGTTCATAATACTGACAGCACAGTGAAAGCTATCAAGCGGGCAACGGGTATTGAAATGGACTCGGCATATTTTAATAGCGCAAAATCAATCTGGAACAATAGTCATCTTCAAGTATATAATGCTGATTTTACACATTTTTCACCCGACGGTAAATATAATCTTTTAATCACAAATCCACCATATGTGCGGCATCATTATATTTCACAGGAAGAAAAGAACTATTTGGGGAGATGTGCAAAGAAAGAAACGGGGATAGAAGTTTCCGGTTTAGCGGGGTTGTATTGTTATTTTCTGCTTTTGTCTCATAAATGGCTCGCACAGGATGCTGTCTGTGGATGGCTTATACCAAGTGAATTTATGGACGTTAATTATGGGAACGCACTAAAAGAATATTTGCTCAATAAAGTACATTTATTACGTATACACAGATATAACCCCGATAATTCGAAATTTGATGACGCATTAGTTTCTTCATGCGTCGTTTGGTTTAAAAATGAAACAATAGATTTTGATTATGACATTGAATTTTCATATGGCGGTACACACAACGTCCCTTTGCAAAGCAAACTGATTAAAAAATCTGTTTTGCAGTCGGAAAGAAAATGGACAAGGTTTCCTGGAAAAGAAATTCGTGACAACAAGAAAGACAAGGCAACAATAGGCGATTACTTCACAATTAAGCGTGGTCTTGCAACGGGGGATAACAATTTCTTTGTCCTTGAAAAAGAAAAAATACAGAAATTAGGACTTGATATGACTTTTTTCAAGCCTATATTACCAAGTCCGAGAAATTTGAAAACGGATTGTGTTGAAACTGACTCTGACGGAAATCCTAGACTTGAAAAGCAATATTATCTGTTAAGTTGTGGGTTGACAGAGACAGAAATACAGGAAAATTACCCTGCATTGTGGAAATACCTCCAAAGCGGCATATCAGGAACAAGTAATAAATATCTTTGTAAAAACCGTAAAATATGGTACTTGCAAGAACAACGACAAGCAACCTGTTTTCTTTGTTCCTATATGGGCAGAGGGAGCGCAGGCGGTGCGCCTATCCGTTTTATTTTAAATCTTTCAGATGCAATCGTGACAAACTCATATCTAATGCTTTATCCGAAAAAGCAATTGCAGCAGGCAATATCAAACGATCCCGATATTGTTTTTCAGATATGGGAAGAATTAAAGACAATAAGTGCGGATGAAATAGAAGAGGAAGGGCGTGTATATGGTGGCGGATTGAAAAAGATAGAACCAAAAGAATTAGCAAAAGTTGCCTGTGACGGTTTGCGTGCCGTATGTAATATATAACAGTATGCTAGAAGTATTTTCTAACTATTGTGTAAACAACGGGCAGCACGCTCCGCGAACTGCCCTTATGTTAAATCAAACAGAGGGAGCCTTTAGCCGTCATGGTTCCGGAGAGTCCAAGATTTGATCATTCAGCCAGGCATCCAGATCTTCTTCGTAATTTGTGGAGATAGCGTCAAAGATTTGTCCGGCGGACAGACCTGCGATGCTGCTCCCTTTTTTGTCGAGAACGATCAGTCCCATCGCCAGAACCAATGCCAAAAGCATCCGTATGCGGAAAGCGCCGGGCAGGGGCGATGCTCCCTGGGATGCTTCCGAAAAACGATCGTCTTGAGCGATCCCGTCTGGGTAGAAATAGTCTTTCTCGGATGTTTTGCCGTACAGGATCCGCTCTCTGTTGGACAGATCATACTGGTTTCTATTATATCGGGAGTGAAGCTGCTCCACCAGCTTTAATTTCTGGTCTACCGTGAATCTGCGCATATAAACCTCACTTGCAATTACCAAATAGTTTGTCATGTTAATGTATATGGGACCGGCCCGGAAAATAGAATCAGATCCTCTGTAACATTTCAGCCATAAAGGGATTGAGGGTTTAGTTTTGCTGAGTGACGGAGCATAGGATACAGAAAACATTCTCTGCATCCTATGCTCCTGTGTCCCGCAAGTCTAAAAAGTATACCATTCCCTCTTTTGCCTGATGCTGTAGTCCGAATTGTGTGGATGATATATTCCAAAGTAGACGCTAGCGAGCCGTCGGTACTTAGCTGCTGTCCTTTAGCAGCTTATGTACCGCTACGAGCGAGGTGCAGCGAAAGCGTGTCTGCGTTGGAATATACCATCCGCACAATGACACTCGCGGTAGCCTAAAAAGGCTGAATTGTTACAGCCCTCTCGTATTTTTTGCACTGTCTGTTGTAAAAGAACACGGAGAGAGACATGGCGATCGTCCATCCGACAGGCCACGCACACCAGATACCTAAGGCCGATCCGCTCCATCCGGAGAGGACATATGCCAGAATCACGCGCAGGATCAGGTCCGTGAAGGTGGCGACCATAAACTGCCACATGGCACTGACGCCCCGAAGGATGCCGTCCGCGGTCAGTTTGGTGGACACGATGAAATAAAAGGGAGACAGGATCCACAAAAACTGTCGGCCCGTCAACAGCGCTTCGGCGGAGCTTTCTTCCATAAACAGAAGCAGCAGATATTTTCCAAAGAAAAGGTAGAGGATACAAAACGGAATACACAGGCACCATACCATTTTGAGTCCCGCGCGGAAACCACTCCTGAGTCTGTCGCATTTGTTGGCGCCCAGATTTTGGGCGGAGAAATTGGAGATGCCGTTGCCGATCGTGGTAAATGATGTGATGACCATGTTGTTGAGCTTTACGGCGGCGGAATATCCGGCCATGACGGAAGGCCCAAAGCTGTTGATGACGCTCTGGATCAGGATATTTCCGATGGAGATAAAACTTTGCTGCAAAATGCTGGGAATGGCGATCACAATGATCTTTTTTAAAAGGCTCCAGTCAAACAAGGGAATCTTGCCCGCGGCTGGTATTTTTTTGAGTCGCAGCCACACGGTGAGGACCGCCAGGATGCAGCTGACGCCCTGACACAAAAAAGTCGCCCACGCGACGCCTGCCACGCCCATGGAAAAGGCCTTCACAAACAAAATATCCACCGCGATGTTGGACAGGGAGGAGACGACGAGAAAATAAAATGGGGTCTTGGAATCCCCCAGGGCGGAGAAGATTCCGGTCGCGATATTGTAGAAAAATACAAACGGCAGTCCCCATATATAGATATCCAGATACAATTTGGAATCCGCAAATACTTTGTCTGGGGTTCGGATCAGGCTAAGAAGTGGACGACACCCGAAAATGCCCACAAGCATCAGGACGACGCAGAGGATGGCGCTGAAGATACAAGCCGTTGAGACGGCGGTCTTGAGCTTGGCGTATTGCTTGGCACCAAACAACTGTGAGACGATGATGGAACATCCCACATTGCAGCCAAAGGCGAAAGCGATAAAGATCAAGGTGACCTCGTAGCTGTTGCCGACAGCCGCCAGAGCGTTTTCTCCGATAAATTTACCCGCCACCAGACTGTCCGCGATATTATAAAACTGCTGAAAGATCACGCTGCCAAACAGAGGGAGACAAAACTTCCACAGCACGGTTTGGGGTTTCCCGACGGTGAGATCCTGATTCATGGTATGTATCCTTTCTTTCTGCATTATTATTGTGCAAGATGCTGGAGCGTAGCATCTTTTTTCCAAAGCTATATTATAATACGTTTTGCGAAATATGAAAATATTAATTCCTGCCCAACTTGCAAAAAATTAATAACAGCTCAGCCTTTTGAAGTTGCCGGAAAGTTACGGAAAGTTACGCTCCAGCGGGGGAATGGTTCCCATTCGGACACGTTTCCACTCGATGAAACACGTAACGGCACATAAGCTGACAAAGTACGTCAGCTATAGTCAACAACGTTTACTATTAGTGCCGACGTGTTTCAACGGTTCCTCATGGGAACAATTACCCCACTGGAGCTCCGTATCCGGCAGCCTAAAAAAAGGCCGAACTGTTACAAAAATTATGATGTGCGAAGAGGAGGAATATGGTATAATGAACGCAAGAGCCACGAAGCAAGATGACAAAAACTGCGGATATGAAAACAGGGAAAGGCGGATGATTTATGGATGCGAACAGAGGGAAGGCACTTGCGGACAAGGTGCTGGACAATATTTCAAAAGTCATTATCGGAAAGGAGCGGACGGCGAGGCTTTTGTTGACTGCTCTGGTGGCGGACGGCCACGTTTTGCTCGAGGATGTGCCGGGCACAGGCAAGACTAAGCTTGCAAAGACGCTGGCAAAGTCTCTGTCGGCGGAATTTTCCAGGATTCAGTTTACGCCGGATCTGCTTCCCAGCGATATCACGGGACTCAATATTTTTGATCGGCAGAAGAATGAGTTTGTTCTGCGAAAAGGGCCGGTATTCACCAATATTTTATTGGCGGACGAGATCAACCGCGCCACGCCCAGGACTCAGGCGGGACTTTTGGAGTGTATGGAGGAGAGACAGGTTACCATCGACGGCGAGAGCTATCGGCCGGGAGATCCCTTCTTTGTCATAGCGACGCAGAATCCGATGGAAAATGCAGGGACGTTCCCGCTGCCGGAAGCGCAGATGGATCGGTTTATGATGCTTTTGTCCATGGGACTGCCCGACAGGACCGAGGAGCTTGCCATTTTGGACCGGTATATGGAAAAGGAGCCTTTGGACGAGCTGGAGAGCGCGCTGACTTTGGAGGATCTGAAACAGGCTCGCGCGGAGGCAAACCAGGTGTTCGTACATCAATGCGTGAGAGAGTATATGGTGGATATCATAGGGGCAACCCGCTCTGCGGAAGGGATTGTGATGGGGGTAAGTCCCAGAGGGGCCTTGGCTTTGCTGCGCTGCGTCAAAGCTTACGCCTATCTGTGCGGCAGAGGATATGTGATCCCTGACGACGTCAAGGCGGTTGCGGTGTCGGTGTTGGCGCACCGCATTGTGACAGGCGGCTATGGGAAGGACAATAAGGCGGTGGAGCTGGTGGAACAGATTTTGTCCAATACGCCCGCACCTACAGAGGATTTCAGCGAATGATCAAGTTGATTGGAATTGGCATTGTAGCGTTTCTGCTTTTTATATTGGAACAGCGGCTTTATAAAAAATTGTGGAGCCGCGGCTTAAATGTGACAGTCAAATTTAAAAAGGACAGTATTTTTGAGGGGGAAGAGAGCTCTCTTCTGGAAATTGTGGAAAACCGCAAATATCTGCCTCTGTCCATGTTGAAAGTAAAATTTCAGACCAGCCGCAATCTGCTCTTTGAGTCGGGGAAGGGTTCCCGCACTACGGATCAGTATTATCGCAATGATGTGTTCCAGATCGGAGGCGGGGAGCGGGTGACGAGAAATCTGTCCTTTACGGGGGGCAGGAGAGGATTCTATCGGATCGACTCCTGCGATCTGGTGGCGGCGGATCTGTTTTTGACGGCGCAGATGGTCAAGACGCTTTCTGTAAACGCTTCTCTCTATGTGTACCCCAAACCGTTTGACAGCAAGGAATTTCGTCTTTCTCTGCAACAGCTCAACGGGGAAGTGCTGTCCAAAAGGCATCTCTTGGAGGACCCTTTCGAGTATCGGGGGATTCGGGAATATCAGCCTTTCGACGATATGCGCAGCGTGAATTGGAAAGCCACCGCCAAGACGGGAGATCTGAAAGTCAATCAGAAAAACTATACCGCGCTGAAAGCGGTTCGGGTATTTTTAAATCTGGAGGATACCGGTATCCTGAAAAAGGAGGACAGCGTGGAGGGCAGCCTGCGGGTGGCCGCCGGTCTGTGCGAGTATTTTTTGAGCCAGGGAATGCAGGTGGCCTGTTACAGCAACAGCACGGACGTGGTCACAGGGGAACCGCTGGCCATAGAAGCCAGCGCTGGCACAGGACAGATGGCCGCGATCTACAAAGGTTTGGCCAGGGCGGACACGGACAATGTGTTTTCTTTTGGCGAGCTTTTTAAAGAGAAGCTCCTGCATGAATCGAAAGGAACCGTCACCTGTCTGGTGTCGCCCAATCATTATGAGGAATTTGTGCAGATTGTAGCAAAGTATCAGGATGAGGGAGGAGAGTATCTCTGGTTCTATCCGGTGTGGGAGAGCGCGGATCCGGAACTTTCGGAAGAACTTCCGGCGGGACTTATGGATCACATCCGCATCCTGCATATTCGCTAAAAATAGGATACTCACATGTCGCATAACCGGGCAACTTGCATTGTGCGAAAAGGTTAGTGAGTATAAAGGAGGTGCAGCCGTCATGAGCCGTACACAGATCAGGTATATCAGAGCGTTTCTGGTGACACAGATCAATCACTGGAGCTTATTTCCCATAGTACTTCTGCCGTTTACCCTCGCCAAAAGCCTTGGCTCATTTGACGATCCCAGGCCTCTTTTGTGGCTGGAGGTAGGCGTGCTGGCTTTTTTATTCTTGCTTTTTCGGATGAAAATAAAACAATTTTGGCTGCTGCTTCTCTGTCATGTGCTGGCGGCAGTTCTGGCAGGAAACCTCTTGTTCTTTCAGGCGCCCTCGTCGGGTTCGATCTATGTGATAGCGGTGGCCTGTTATGTGATTTATTCCATCGTGCACCGTCTGCGCAGCGAGGAGGCTGAGGACGGACGGCTGGGGATGCCTTTTGCCGTCGGTGTCTCCGCGGTATCTCTCTTTTTGCAGAATTATCAGGGATATACCCAGTGGAATAATTGGCATATCTGGATCCTGATCACAGTGTTCGCCATGTATTTCGCCTCTTCCTACCTGGAGCGCTATTTAGAGTTTTTGACGGTGAACGAGGGCACCACGGGACACATTCCCGAAAAAGAGATTTTTTCTTCCGGCAGCCGACTGATGTTAATTTATGTATTTTTCACTGTGTTGGTGCTGTTTCTCACTTCCAGTTTCGGATGGCTTAAAACCATCCTGAATGTGCTGGAGGAAATTTTCTTTGCCATCATGCGGTTTTTGCTTTCCGGGTTGAAAGGCAATGAAGAGATTGTGATCTCAAAGGGGCCGGAAGCGTCGGGGGGCGGCGATATGTTTTTTATGGAACCCGGAGAAACTTCCCTGGTGTGGGAGATCTTGGAAGTGGTGGCTGTGATTGCCCTTGTGGCGGCCGTCCTCTATGGAATCATCAGGCTGATGCTGCGTCTGCCGGCATTTATCAGGGAGCGTATGGGACGCAGGCGAACCTTCAAAACGGATTCTATGGAGGGGAGCGTGTACGATGTCAGGGAGCGCTGTAGCGTCGAAAAGGAGAAAAAGACAAAGGGCAGACGCAATCCGTTTTCGTTTTTGAGCAACGAGGAGCGCATCCGCAGGCTGTACAAAAAACATATTGTCAGCGCGGGGCGGGTTCAGAAATTCACGGAAAACGGCACAGTGACAGATCTGTCGCTTTTGACAGCCAGAGAGTGGGGGGAACGTCTGCAGGAGGAAAATTTGGCAGCACCGTACGAGAAGGCACGCTATTCCGACACGGGTTGCAGTGTGGAGGATCTACGTGCGATGAAATCTGTCTGCCGCTGAGAGGCCGGAGCGTATTGTAGAAAGGTAATTATGGACGATCAACTTGCATTATCAGACGATATTTTAATGAAAATAGAGAAGCCGGAGCGTTACATCGGCCATGAGGTCAATTCGGTGAGGAAGGATAAAGAGAAGGTCAATATCCGCTTTGCCATGTGTTTTCCCGATGTGTACGAGATCGGCATGTCCCATTTGGGGATTCAGATCTTGTATGATCTGTTCAACGCTATGGAGGATGTGTGGTGCGAACGAGTGTATTCTCCCTGGGTGGACTTGGACGCCATTATGCGGCGGGAGCGGATTCCTCTCTTTGCCCTGGAATCGCAGGATCCCATCAAGGAGTTTGATTTTTTGGGGATCACCATTCAGTATGAGATGTGTTATACCAATATTTTGCAAGTGCTCGACTTGGCGCAGATTCCACTCCTTTCTTCCGAGAGGGGAGAGGAATGTCCGATCGTGATCGGCGGCGGCCCTTGCACTTACAATCCGGAGCCGATCGCGGACTTTTTTGATCTGTTTTATATCGGGGAGGGGGAGACCAGGTACGGGGAGCTTTTGGATCTCTATCGGGAGTGTAAGAGAACGAACGCGGGGCGGGAAAATTTCTTGCGTCGGGCGGCGAAGATCCCGGGCATGTATGTGCCGCGGTTTTATGAGGCGCGGTATCACGAGGACGGCACGCTTGCCTCTTTTTTGCCCACGGAGGAGGGGATTCCTGCCGTCATACAAAAAGAGATCGAGATGGATGTGACGCACACCAGTTACCCCAGAAATCCTGTGGTGCCTTTTATTAAGGTGACGCAGGACAGGGTGGTGTTGGAGATTCAAAGGGGTTGTATAAGAGGCTGTCGTTTCTGTCAGGCGGGACAGATTTATCGTCCGGTGCGCGAGCGGGATGTGGATATGTTAAAGGAGTGCGCTCTTGAGATGTTGCAGAGCACGGGGCACGAGGAGATTTCCTTAAGCTCTTTAAGCTCCAGCGATTACAGTAAATTGCCGGAGTTGATCGATTTTTTGATCGAGGAATGTGGAAAGCGGAAAATCAATATTTCGCTTCCTTCTCTGCGGATAGACGCCTTTTCCTTGGATGTTATGAACAAGGTGCAGGATGTGAGAAAGAGCAGTCTGACGTTTGCCCCTGAGGCGGGCAGTCAAAGGCTTCGCAATGTGATCAACAAGGGACTGACAAGGGAGGATATTTTGCACGGAGCGGCGCTTGCCTTTGCGGGCGGCTGGACCAGAGTCAAGCTTTATTTTATGCTGGGACTGCCCACGGAGACAGATGAGGATGTCAGGGGGATCGCAGAGCTCTCCAACGAGATCGCCGCCGTCTTTTTTGACACGGTTCCCAAGGAGAAGCGAACAAACGGCAGAGTGCAGATCGTGACCAGCACTTCCTTTTTTGTGCCCAAGCCTTTCACCCCCTTGCAGTGGGCGAGACAGTGTACGAAAGAAGAATTTATCGAGAAGGCCTGTTTTACCAAGAGAGCGGTGGCGGAGCAGCTCAATCACAAGAGTATCAAGTATAATTGGCACGAGGCGGACGCAAGCGTCTTGGAGGGCGTCTTGGCCAGAGGGGACAGGCGGATCGCCAAAGTGCTTTTGAAGCTCCATGAAAAGGGTTGTTTTTATGATGCCTGGGGCGAATATTTTGACAATGATAAATGGATGGCCGCTTTTGCAGAGTGCGGTCTGGATCCGGCTTTTTATGTCAGGGAACGCCCGCTGGACGAGCTGTTTCCCTGGGATTTTATAGACTGCGGCGTGACGAAGGAGTTTTTAAAGCGGGAGTGGCAGAAAGCTTTGCGGGAGGAAACTTCCGACAACTGCAGGAAACAGTGTCAAGGTTGCGGCGCCAGCCGTTTTGGCGGCGGCATATGCTTTGCGCGGCAGGGAGGATGAGAAGGGGATAAAAGGCATGGTGCTTCGTGTGAAATTTAAGAAATATGGCAGGGTTCGGTATATCGGACATTTGGATGTGATGCGCTTTTTTCAGAAGGCAAACAGGCGGGCGGGACTGGATGTGGCGTACAGCATCGGTTTCAGTCCCCATCAGATCATGTCCTTTGCCGCGCCTTTGGGCGTGGGACTGGAGAGCAACGGGGAATATATGGACTTGGAAGTCCATTCTATCGTCTCTTGTGAACAGGTGAAGGAGCGTCTGAACAGGGTGAGCGTTCCGGGCATTGAGGTGATCTCTGTGCGAATCCTGCCGGAGGATGCGGAAAATGCCATGGCCAGTGTGGCGGCGGCGTCCTACACCGTGCGGTTTAAGGAGGGCAGGGAGCTGGATTTTGTGGCGGAACAGTCCATGGAATCGGCTTTGGCTGATTTTATGGGGAAGGATACGATCCCTTTCGTCAAACAGACGAAAAAGAGTGTCAGGGAGGTGGACTTAAAGCCTGGGATCTATGAGCTGACCTGGGACGGGAGCGCCTTCCATATGCTGTTAGATGCTTCCAGCGGGGGCAATATCAAGCCGGTTCAGGTTTTGACGGCGTTGTTCGGCGAACACAAGGAGCAGTTAAAGGAAAATGCGCTGTCTGTCACCAGAGAGGATACCTTTACCGAAGTGATAGAGCATGGGGAGAGACATTTTGTGCCGTTGGAGGAGATCGGCATGACGGACAGCGAGTATGCAGAGCGCGAAGGGTGTGGAGTGACGGATGCAAAACACGCTGCGCACATACGAGAGGAAGGGGGAAACAGGTATGAGCCGTAATATTGAATCCGTTGGCGTGCACGACGAGACAGACAAAATGCGGGAAGAACAGACGGCCCAGGAGGGCAGATTGCTCTTCACGCGTTATCAAGGGAAGGAGAGTGCCCTGCTCATCAGAGAAAATCGGCTTTTGGCCATGCAGGCGCTATCTCGGGAAAGAAATCGCGTGGGAGCGGTCTATGTGGGCCGGATCCAGCGTGTGGCGTCGAGCATGGAAGCTTTGTTTGTGGAGATTGCGGACGGGGAGGTCTGTTTTCTGCCAAACCGGTATGCCAGAACCCCTCTGGTGTGTAACAGAAGCTTTCATCCGGAGACGGATCAACTGCGGGAGGGGGACGAGCTGTTGGTTCAGATTCAATGCGACGCGAGAAAGACCAAGCAGCCGATTGTGACCACGGCAATCACGCTGGCAAACGAAGTGGCGGCGGTCAATCTGGGGTATAGCAAGATCAAATATTCCAGAAAGCTCTCCAAGGACAGTGTGGAGCAGTTGGACGCCTGGCTTGCGGAGGAGGGACTGTTAAAGCAGTCCTATCCGGATCTGACACGGTATGGAGACGGGCAAACATTGCCGACGGATGCCCCCGTTCCGGAAGAGATGCCGCAAAATACCGCCTCCGTGATCGTCCGCACGCGGGCGGGAGATTGTGACAGAGAGACCTTTTTGAGGGAGCTTGACAAGCTTTTGGGGGAATTGACGACTCTCTGTAAAAATGCATCTCACCGAACCTGTTTTAGTTGTGTGCGGGAGGCGGAACCTGCTTTTGCGGTGGTTTTGAATAAGTTGGTGGCGCCGGAAGAATATGCCGAGATCGTGACAGATCTGCCGGAGTATTATGAGGCGTTGTCTCAATATTGTGAGAACAGGCTGTTTGCCAAGCCTGTGCGGCTGTATCAGGACGAGATGCTGTCTCTGTTTAAGCTTTATGCCCTGGAGTCCAAGTGTAAGACTGCCTTTGACCGTCGCGTGTGGCTTAAGTCGGGCGGGTATCTGATCATTGACCATACGGAGGCTTTGACGGTGATCGACGTCAACTCCGGCAAAGACGAGGGAGGCAGGGATTCCTCCGAAAATGCTTATATGGTCAATATGGAGGCGGCCAAGGAGGTGGCGCTGCAGATCAGGCTGCGGAATCTCTCCGGCATCATCATCGTGGACTTTATCAATATGAGAAGGCAGCGGGACAATGCCAGGATTTTAGTGCTTTTGCGGCGGCTGGCAAAGCAGGACAGACTGAATATGGATGTGGTGGATATGACGCCTTTGGGGTTGGTGGAGATCACCCGCAAAAAGGAGGAGAAACCTCTCAGAGAACAGTTTTTACAGGACAGAGGAGGACAGGAGTAGTGGAGTTTCTTCGATTTGAAAAAGTCAAGGACGGAAAATATCTGAAAAATTATGAGATCACCTACCGAAACAAGGTGGGCAATGAGAAGCGCTATGAGATTGTGAGCAGACGGGAGTTGAAGGGGATCGAGGACGTGGGCGGCGCGCCCAGCGGCGTCTCCATTGTCGCCACATGCGGGGACAGGCTGCTCTTGCTGCATGAGTTCCGCATGGGCGTAAACCGCACTATCTACAATCTCTGCGCCGGTATGCTGGAGGAGGGAGAGTCCATAGAAAACTGCATCCGCAGGGAATTGTACGAGGAGACGGGACTTTTGGTAAAAAAGATCAAAAAGCTGCTTCCGCCGTCTTTTGCCGCGGTGGCTTTATCCGACATCACCACCTATATCGCTTTTGTGGAGGCGGAGGGAGAATTTTCGGACAACACTTCCGACAATGAGCAGATCACGGCCAGGTTTTATACCAGGGAAGAAGTGAAGGCGCTTTTAGAGACGGAGCCTTTCAGCTCCAGAGCGCAGATGGCGGCGTATTTTTTCGCCTATTATGGGATGGGAACGGGCGAAGATGATTACAGAGAGAAAGGATGAGAGGGAGTATGAAGATTTTTGCCTATTGTTTGAGAGATTTTGATGAGACGGAATTTTATGACAAATATTGCGAAGAGTTTGGCGGAGAGTATGCCTACACGGGCGAATATCCCGGCGCGCACAATATGGAGCTGGCCAGAGGGTATGACGCGATCAGCGTGACGCCCTGCGATCTGAGCGCTCCGGTGTTGGAGAAGTTCTATGAGTTGGGCGTGCGCTATATTACCACCAGATCCATCGGGTATGACCATATCGACTTAAAGAAGGCAAAGGAGCTGGGTATGGGCGTGTGCCATGTGTCTTATGCGCCGGAGACGGTGGCGGACTATGCGATCATGCTGATCCTGATGTGCTGTAGGAATATCTGCCATATTTTAGACCGTGCCGCCGTTCAGGACTACACTTTAAAAGGGAAAATGGGGAGGGATCTGTGTGACTGTACGGTGGGCGTCATCGGTACCGGACAGATTGGAAGCACCGTCCTGCGGCATCTGTCCTCCTTTGGCTGCAGACTGCTGGCCTATGATCTGTTTCCCAAGGAGGATGTGCGAGAGATCGCCGAGTATGTGCCTTTGGAGGAGCTTTACGCACAGTCGGATGTGATCACGCTGCATGCGCCCGCCACCGCGGAAAATTATCATATGCTGAATGAGCAGGCTTTCCGGCGGATGAAAAAAGATGTGATCCTGGTCAATACTGCCAGAGGGACGCTGATCGACACGGCGGCCCTGATCGATGCCTTAGAGCAGGGCAGGATCGGGCACGCAGCTCTGGATGTGTTAGAGCAGGAGGACGGGTTGTACTATGCCAACCGCATGGGGGACGTGATCGCCAATCGGGATATGGCGATCCTGCGCTCGTTTCCCAATGTGATCCTTTCGCCCCACACGGCCTTCTACACCAGAAAAGTGGTGCAGGATATGGCGTATAAGTCCATCAAGGGCGTGCGGGATATGATGGATGGGAGGGAAAATCCGCTGGTGATCTTGTGAGAGGTCTGCTGGTGTCGGGTCAATGCCCCGCTGCAAGCAACGGGACATTGACCCTCGCGGCATTCGCCAAATGCTCATGCAAGCATGGCACTTGGCTCATTGCTCGCGGGAATAAAATTTTATATGCCGCAGAGAATGGGGTTGCGGGTTATGGATTCCGTGAAATGACAACGGATGTGGATGCGGTGATCCATGCATCTTCAGCCATGAAGGGAGCGGCAAGCAAAAAGTCGGTGACAAATACAACCTTCCTCATGGATGGCTGAATTGGGATTTTGGCGGAGCATGAGAGCAGAGGGGATTCCATTTCCAAAGATAAAATAGATATGGTGGTATGCAGTCTTTATATTTTTTGTCCCAATTCGTTTATTTGTACCTACTGGTTGATTATCAACCAAATAAGTATGAAAAATATATATTTTTTATTAAGAGCCATTTAGCAAATAGAAATATCTACTCCATCTTCATTTTTTTTTGCGATGACAAATCCATCCAAGCCGATATAAGCATTGATTTCATAATAGATATATTCCCCGTTTAAATCCCTTACTGCCCATGTTTTATCTGAAAAAGCAAGGGGAAGTCCATATGTCAGCATGGATTGTTTTTGAGAATTATTATCAGAATAATACCAGTCAAAAAAACGCGACATGGAATTATCCGCAATTTCATCTATTATATTTTTTCTTTTAATGTCATCGAAACTATACGCCAATACCTGATAAAAAATTATATTAGTATGCCGAGCCTCTGTGTCAGCGCAATCTTTTGCCCTTATGATCAGCTTGGCATCTTTCGGGCAGAATTTTTTAAGGAAGCGCCAACCTGAGAAAGTTTCTGTATGGTATTCTCTGCATCCTCTAAAACGCAGGCGGCGGCCGCTTGGTTGCCCAACGTTGCATAAATATAAAAAAGAATGTCATCAAGCTGCTGCTTGGCAATATCTGACAATATCACCTTATAGTCCATATTTTTCCCTCAGTTCTGCCAGCGCTTCACCGGCCTCCTGGCATCGGTCGCTTTGGTGCTGCTCTCTGGAAATTTGTAGTTCCTCAAGGAATTGTTTTTTTGTTGTAGTGCGAGGCCCTCTGTTCAGAAAAAACTGCCGGATTACCTGCTGGACGACTTGTAATTCATCTTCCGTACATTTCTGAACCATAGAGACAGTAGTGTCTAATGTGCTCATTGCGATCCCTCCCTGCTTCGGATGGAAGCTTGCCATATTTCTGTCTTTCATCAATTTGATTGATTTAGGTTTATAAAAGTGGATGCGGTTCCCGTTTCAAGGACATATCCACAGTTTTTTACCAACATTGATTTACCGTTTCACTGGATTCAATTTTGGACAAATGAAATTTCTCCGCAATCCGCTTTATAGTCTCGGCCAAAGAAACTCCT
>JAMPHU010000048.1 GCA_023663225.1 Candidatus Gastranaerophilales bacterium | reverse complement strand
ATAGCTGCTGTTGATTATGGCTCTAAAGATTATGGTGTTAACTTCTAAAGACGGGTTTTAGTCAAGGTCGCAGCAAGTGTTCATTGTGCGGATTACAACATTCGGCATGGCCGTACAACATTGTAAATTATTTACTCCATCGGAACGTAACATTCTGACGACTTGAAAAGGAAAAGGTTAAATAGACATATTTTTGGTGGTAAATTGAGAATGGAAATGATATAATCAAACGAATAGAATTGAAGTGTTTTGGCTTGCAGAGCAAGGGTTATATGTACTAATTGCTATTTCGACGCTCATAACATTGTTTATAGTGGCTACATTTAAGGCATTGATTAGAGCGAAGGGGAACATCTCCATGGAAAATAAAACGAAAAATTTAGTAAGTATGTTTTTGGATATTTTATATACCATGAGCGCTAATTTAGCAGGAGGTACACTGTTAGCCAAAGCATTTCAATCATTAAATGCAATCGGTAGGGTTTAGCTTTATATCGTTTTGTGTTGCTTTTTGACAGAATGAACAGTATAATATACCACATAATAAGGCATACGAAAGGACGGATATTTTGCAAGAACTTATTCATTTACAGTCTTTTCCGGTACGAACGACGCTTCCTATCTTACTACAGGATAAAACCACAAAGAAAAATATTATTTGGGCTACTAATAGCTATGCGCAATTCGGTGAACAGTATGCCGATGACAGGCAGATAACTACACAAGCATTGATGGGTTTAAATCCTATCATGCTACAGCCGAGGATTATGAAAGCTGTGAAACAGCAACAGGAGCGCACGAAAAGTCATGCAGAGGTTTTCACGCCTGCTTGGATATGTAACAAGATGAATAACTACTGTGATGAAGAATGGTTCGGCAGAAAAGATGTGTTTAACATTTTAAGAGAAAAGGAATGGAGTACGGTCAAAGATAAAATAGAATTTCCGGAAGGCGAAACATGGCAACAGTATATTGATTCAAGGCGGCTTGAGATTACATGCGGAGAGGCACCTTATATCGTCTCCAGATATGATGCTGCTACGGGTGAGATCATTCCCATAGAGGACAGGATTGGTATATTAGATAGGAAAATGAGGGTAATTAACGAAAACACAGAGACCGAACAAAACTGGCTTAAATGGGTAACCAGAGCATTTCAGAGCGTGTATGGTTATGAGTATCAGGGTGATAATCTTTTAATAGGCAGAATCAATTTGTTAATGACCTTTGTAGATTATCTGGATAGCAGATGGCATCGTGAAGCGGCTGAAAATGAATTGAAAAAAATAGCTAATATCATCGCATGGAATCTCTGGCAGATGGACGGTTTAACGGGAACTGTTCCACTGGGCGAACCAGAGGAAGATGCGCATCAATACTCACTGTTTGAGTTTCTGGATAAAGAGGAAACCAAAAAGAGGCTAAAAACTCCAAAGTGTAAAATTTTTGACTGGCGGGCAGACAAATCAATTATGTATGAATCAATAAGAAGGCAGGAGGGATAGCATTATGCCAGTTAGGGTAAATGACTTGTTAAAACAATATGTAAATAAAATAAAGGGAATCTATGGTTCTCATTTAAAGACAGTTATATTGTATGGTTCTTATGCGCGTGGTGATTACAGAGAAGATTCTGACATTGATATTATGATTTTACTTGATATTGAGGATCTGGAAATTAAAAACTTTGGACGTGAACTTTCCTATATGACTTATGATTTTAATATGGATCATGATGTGGATATTAAACCGATTGCGAAATACCAAGAACATTTCAGATATTGGTTAAATGCATATCCGTTTTATGCAAATGTTGAGAGAGAAGGGATAAAACTGTATGAAGCAGCATGATGAGGGAAATAAAACTGACTTGATGAAATACAGATTGGAAACCGCAGAAAGCGATTTGAGAGTTGCAAAATCATTGATACAATCCAAAGAATACAGAACCGCAAATAACAGAGCTTATTATGCTATTTTTCATGCTATATCAGCGGTTCATGCATTGGACGAAAAAGCATATAAAAAACATAAAGATGCAATAGGGAACTTCAACAGGGATTATGTAAAAACGGAGATTTTTCCGAGGGATATAGGCAGAAAAATTTCACGTGCAGAAGAAATTCGACATGCAAGCGATTATGATGATTTCTATATGGCAGACAAAAAAGAAACACAGGAATTGGTAGAAGCAGCAGAAGAATTGATAAGAATGGTTGAAGAGTATTGTAAAAACAGGGTGGGGAAGGAATGTATGTATGAGAACAATCATAACAAGTGATATTGAATTTGAATGTCAAAATATGATAAGTAATTTCTTAGATGTAAATTTTATTAAAACGAAAATTACTGATGTGTTCCCTAATTTATCAGAAGAGAATTTGAAATCCGTATCAAATGATATTCATTTTTACGCCAATCAAGGAATGGAACTTTATTTTGTAAGTGATACAAGTATTAACACTATCCCACTGACATTATTTTATTCCTTGAATAATTTTGTAAAAGCAGCGTATTTATTGCGATTTCCTAATTTAGAATTAGACACCAGTCATGGTGTAACCATATGTTCAACTGGATTGAAGACATGTAATGAATTAGGGGAAATAAAAGTTCAGTTTTCATCGAGTGGAACATTTAAAAATTTGATGGAACTTACAAATGATGATATTGATTTGTCGAGAACATTGTTGATGAAAGATTTGTTTTCGGTAATACCAGAATTATCAGCTTTGTACGCTTTGGTTTATTCGGAAGAAGCGAGGGTATATTTATTACAAGGTAAAAAGGACTGTATAAGCGAATATAGTGTTCTTTTTCAAACAAATAATGCAAATAAAATTTCCCGCAGAGATGATTCTTTATTAAAACAGAATGGTTATAATTTAGAAATTGAAAGGCATTGTAATGGCATTAATGGGTATTTATGGTTGAATGCCAATAGTTTTGGAAAGGAGAACAATGTTATTTACTTTGATTCATATGGGAATAAATATTGCACCACTGGAATTAAAAGTGGACAAAATATAATTAAAGTTTCTAAAATAAGCAGTTTGTATATTTGTTATTATGTGTTTAGTATGCTTGTGAGATATCATCCTAGGATTTGGATGAAATTCTGTGATACAAAAGAAGTTTCAATCATGAAAAAACTTTTAACAAATATGAGAGATACTGTTCTTGTTGAGGTTTTACAGTTGTTGACCGGCGAAAATTACATATTTACAACACACATTGCTGAACAGGATAAAGATTTAGACTATTCAGAAATTTTAAAGAATTTATTAAAAGAAATTGATGAAGAAAATAGACGATGTGGTAAATCTATTCTTTGGCCATATATTTAACAAGGAGAATGATTATGAAATTTGATTTTGTGATAGGGAATCCGCCGTATCAAGATGAAACATTGGGTGATAACAAAGAATTTGCGCCGCCAGTTTATCATAAGTTTTTGGAGAGTGCCTATGATATAGGCGAAACGGTGGAAATGATTCACCCAGCAAGGTTTCTCTTTAATGCAGGCAGTACGCCTAAACAGTGGAATGAACAAATGCTTCAAGATCCATATCTTAAAGTGTTGTATTTTGAGCAGGACAGCAGTAAGGTATTCAGCAATACAGATATTAAAGGTGGCATAGCTATCACATATCACAATAAAACTCGGTGTGTTGGTGCTATAGGAACATTCACGCCATATGAAGAGTTAAATGCAATTCTTAAAAAAGTTGCCCCGACAGAAGAAACAGCCAGCCTTATGAGTATCATCTATATTCAGAATAAATTTGACCTTGAAGCACTTTATTCAGATTATCCAGAACTGAAAAACAATATTGGTAGCAATGGAAAAGACAAACGTTTAAGGAACAATATTTTTGATAAAATTCCGTTGTTTGTAGAAGAAAAACAAAATGATAATGACATTGCTGTGATTGGTGTTATCAGCAATAAACGCTGTTGGCGGTACATATCACAGAAATATATTGATACGACACACGAAAATATATATAAATGGAAAGTTCTGGTTGTCCGTGTAAATGGAAGTGGTGCGTTAGGAGAAGTGTTGAGCAATCCTATAATAGCAGCTCCAAATGAGGGATATACACAGACATTTATTGGTGTTGGCGGTTTTAATAGCAAAGAAGAGGCAGAAAACGCATTGAAGTATGTTAAAAGCAAGTTCGCAAGGACAATGTTGGGAACACTTAAAATAACCCAAGACAATAACAGGGATACATGGAAAATGGTTCCACTACAGGATTTTTCATCATCATCAGACATAGACTGGAGTGCTTCAATAAGCAATATAGACAGGCAACTTTATAAGAAATATGGATTATCAGAAGAAGAAATCCAGTTTATTGAATCTCATGTGAAGGAGATGGAATAATGGCAAAAATAAGTATCAATACCACTCAAAAAGTGATTCCTATGATTTATGCCTATTCCACGCCTGAAATTGCCAGACATGATGGTTGGGTAAAGATTGGATATACAGAAAAGCAGACTACAGAACAGAGGCAGAAACAACAATCCCATACTGTAGATGTGGAATTAAAGGAAGAATGGAAAGGCAATGCTATCTTTGAAGATGGCTCCGGTGAGATATTCCATGATTCGGATTTTCATGCTTATCTAAGCAAGTTGGGAATTGAGAGAAAAAAGGATACAGAATGGTTTCACATTGACGGGCCGGCTTCAAAGCAAGAGTTCAATAAGTTCCGTGAGAATAGAGGGATACTAAAAGAAATTGATGAAGTGATTCCTTACATTCTTCGTAACGAGCA
This sequence comes from Candidatus Gastranaerophilales bacterium, assembly GCA_023663225.1. GTDB lineage: Bacteria > Bacillota > Clostridia > Lachnospirales > Lachnospiraceae > Acetatifactor. The sequence continues at coordinate 21,101 of JAMPHU010000048.1, read as the reverse complement.
GAAGAAAGCGGTTGCTCAGACTGTCAATTATGCAAAAGAACATGAAAAAGGCGAATTTTTATGGAACGCAAAACCACGTTTCGGCAAGACATTATCTGTATATGACTTTTGTAAACAGGTTGATGCACGTAATATTTTAATTGTCACTAATAGGCCCGCGATTGCAAATTCATGGTACTCAGATTATGAGAAATTTCTGGGGAATAAATCTGGCTATTTATTTGTAAGTTCTACAGAATCGCTTAAAGGCAAGAAATATGTTATATCAAGGGAAGAATATGGAAAGATAGCAGCTTTATCTGGTGAAGAGGTGTCTGGTTGTATAGAATTTGTAAGTTTACAAGACTTAAAAGGTTCCATATATTTTGGCGGGCAGTATGACAAACTGGAAGAAATCAGCGACGATCCAAAGAAAGGGAAAGTATGGGATGTGCTGGTCATTGACGAAGCCCATGAGGGAGTAGATACCTATAAAACAGACGTAGCTTTTGATCATATCAAGCGCAAATTTACTCTGCACTTATCAGGTACGCCGTTTAAGGCACTGGCAAATGATAAGTTTCCGGAGGCGGCTATTTTTAACTGGACGTATGCAGATGAACAGAAAGCAAAAAATGAATGGAGCGGAGAAGATGAAAATCCATATAAGAATCTTCCACAGTTAAATCTATTCACTTATCAGATGTCAGAAGTCATCAAAGAAGAATTGGAGCAAGGCATAGAAATTCAAGGAGAAACAGAAGAATATGCTTTTGATTTGAATGTATTCTTTGAGACAAAAAATGGCAAATTTGTTCATGAAAGTTCCGTTGACAGATTTTTAGACGCACTTACGAAACAAGAAAAGTTTCCATTCTCCACACAAGAATTGAGAGGTAAATTAAAGCATACATTCTGGCTGTTAAATCGTGTGGATAGCGCAAAGGCTCTGGCTAAAAAATTAGAAACGCACCCGGTATTCAAGGATTATAAAATCATCCTTGCCGCTGGTGACGGCAGACTTGATGATGGCGAGGAAACAGAAAAATCTTTTGACAAAGTAACAAAAGCGATTGCAGATAATGAAAAGACTATCACATTATCAGTAGGACAGCTTACCACTGGCGTTACAATTCCAGAGTGGACGGCAGTTCTGATGTTGAGCAATATCAAAAGTCCATCGCTGTATATGCAAGCAGCATTTAGGGCGCAGAATCCTTGTCTGTTCCAAGAAAATGGACAGTATTACAGAAAAGAAAATGCCTATGTATTTGATTTTGATCCCGCCAGAACGCTTATTATCTTTGAAGAATTTGCCAATGATTTATCTTTTGATACATCAGATGGCAGGGGGGATATGGACAAGCGCAAAGATAACGTGCGTACTCTGCTGAACTTTTTCCCTGTCATCGGTGAAGATGAAAACGGAGAAATGATAGAACTTGATGCCGAAAAAGTGCTTTCTATCCCTAGAAAGATTCGTTCACAAGAAGTTGTTCGGAGAGGATTTATGAGCGACTTTCTGTTCCAAAATATTTCCAACGTGTTCCATGCTCCTATGGAAGTAATAGAAATTATTCAGCAATTTACAGCAGTTGGGGAGCCAAAAAGCAATGTAAATATTACGCCGCAGACAGAAGATGAACTATCTCTTGATGAAAATGGGGAGGTTTCCTTGACGGATGATTATGTCATTGGTAAGTCAGCAGAAGTATTTGGAGACAAGATATTTGGCGATGTCCCTGAAAAAATAAAAAATGTGATTGATGATATTCAGGCTGCAAAAGATGATGAAGGAGCTGAACCGATGGATTATTTGAAAGATATTTTCCATAGGGAAGCTGTCAGTGCGGTGATGGAAACAGCACAATATGAATATGGTTCTGATCTGCGCTCATCCGATAAAAAGCGTCTGGAAAAGAAAATGAAAGCTGACTCAGACCACATCATCAATAAGGCTTATGGAGATTTGTCTATCACTAAAAAGAAGTTAGAGAAAGAGCGCGAGGAACTTTTATCTCTTTGCAATACTGTTGATGATGTAAAAGCAGTAAATGAGGAATTTGAGGAAAAGAAGAAAGCAGCAGTTGAAACTTTTAAGAAAGCTTTGTCTGATTCTGTTGATGATTTTGTCAAATCGGCGGGAAAAGATGTCGTCAGAACAGTTGAAACACAGAAGAAAGAGCAGCAGAAAAAAGGGATTGAAGATTCTGTAAAAGATCATTTAAGGGGATTTTCAAGGACAATACCATCTTTTCTTATGGCATATGGTAATGATAGCGTCACGCTGGCAACATTTGATCAGATTATTCCTGATGAAGTATTCTTTGATGTGACAAGCATTAGTCTGGAACAATTTAGATTCTTGCGTGATGGCGGGCCGTATATTAACGAAAAAACGGGACAGCAGGAAATATTTGCGGGCCGATTATTTGATCCTGTTGTGTTTGATGATTCTGTAAAAGAGTTCTTGCGTTTACGTGTGAAGCTGGCTGATTATTTTGAGGAATCACAAACAGAAGATATTTTTGACTATATTCCGCCACAGAAAACAAATCAAATTTTTACACCCAAATGGATAGTGAAGAAAATGGTTGATATGTTGGAGCAGGAGAATCCAGGTTGTTTTGATATGCCTGACAAAACCTTTATAGACCTATACATGAAGTCTGGCTTATACATTACTGAAATTGTGAAACGACTTTATCGGAGTGAAGAACTTAAAAAAGTATATCCAGACGGTGCGGAAAGGTTGAAGCATATTTTTAAAGAACAGGTTTATGGACTTGCGCCGACAGAAATCATCTACAAGATTGCAACGAATTTCATTTTGGGATTTGATGAAAACGTGATGATCACGGAGCATAATTTCAGACAAGCTGATGCTTTAGAATATGCAAAACAGGGAACACTGGAACAATTTTTAGATGAATTATATGGAGGAAAGAGTCTGTGAAAAGTAACCGAAAAACCGAAAAATAGACATACAGGCATAACACAATCTTTACATTTCCTTCCACATTTTATATAATAAGGGTAACAGAACAGGTTAATGGATTTCGGGAAAGGAGAGATGCGTAATGAGAGAGAATCCGGTTTATGAAAAACTGAAGCAATGTCTGGCGTGTGTGAGAGAAAAGACCGATTTTGTCCCCCAAGCTGCGATTGTCTTAGGCTCAGGGTTGGGGGATTACGCAAAGGATATCCGCGTGGAGAGAGAGATCTCCTACGCAGAGATCGAAGGGTTTCCCGTATCTACCGTACCCGGACATGACGGCAAATTTATCTTCGGGTATCTGGAAGAGATTCCGGTAGTCTGCATGAAGGGCAGGGTTCATTATTATGAGGGTTACGATGTGACGGACGTGGTGCTGCCCATGCGTCTGATGAAGCTTCTGGGGGCAAAGATCTTGTTTTTGACCAATGCGGCGGGCGGCGTCAACGGCTCTTTCCATGCGGGGGATCTGATGCTGATTAAGGATCATATTTCGGCGTTTGCGCCCAATCCCTTGATCGGGGCGAATATTGAGGAGCTTGGGACTCGTTTTCCGGATATGAGTCAGGTATATGATCTGAAGCTGCAGGATGTGATCCGGCAGAAAGCGAAGGAGAACGGCATCTATCTGCAGGAAGGCGTCTATGCGCAGATGACGGGCCCTTCTTTCGAGTCTCCGGCGGAGATCAAGATGCTGCGGCTGCTCGGATGCGATGCGGTGGGAATGAGTACCGTGGTGGAGGCCATTGCTGCCGTTCACTGTGGGATGAGAGTCTGCGGCATCTCCTGTATCAGCAATCTGGCGGCGGGCATGAGCGGGCGGCCTCTCAACCATGAGGAGGTGCAGGAGGCGGCGGATCTGGCGGCTCCCCGTTTCCGGAAGCTTGTGACGGAGTCGGTGAAAGGATTTTTTGCGTGAGGATTTTGATAGCATGATAGATCAGGACAAGATTTTCAATTTGATCGATGAGGCTTTGCAGGCAAGGGAGCGGGCGTACTCGCCTTATTCCGGCTATGCGGTGGGAGCGGCGCTTTTGTGCGGAAACGGGCATATCTATAGAGGGGCGAATATTGAAAATGCTTCCTATGGAGCCACAAATTGCGCGGAGCGTTCCGCGTTCTTTCGGGCAGTAGGAGAGGGCGAGCGGGATTTTGCGGCGATCGCCATAGCGGGAGGCGCAAGCGGCGCAGAACCCGTGGATTATGCCTATCCCTGCGGCATCTGCAGACAGGTGATGCAAGAGTTTTGCGGGGATGATTTTGTGATTATTGTGGCCAAGAGCAAAGAGGAATACAGGTGTTATACGCTGGCGGAACTTTTGCCCTGCGGTTTTGGCGGAGAGAATATCCGATAGATTCTCTTTGCCAAAAGTTTGGATGATCCGGCTATGCGGACAGATGGGAGCGAGAATGAATATTAGGCTGTATCATGCTAGAATTTTGACCATGGAGAAGCAAAGAGAGGTATTTTGGGGTGAAGTCTGGGTGAAAGATGAAAAGATCGTCTATGTGGGGGAACAGGATCAGCTCAGGCAGGATTGGAGCGGGGACAATCTTCCCAGAATCACCTGGGATGTGGAGATCGACTGCAAGGGCAATCTGATCATGCCCGGCTTCAAAGATGCCCACACACACTCGGGAATGACCTTTTTGCGCTCCTATGCGGATGACTTGCCATTGTGGGAATGGCTGAATGAGAGAGTGTTTCCCTTGGAGGCCAAGCTGACGGGGGAGGACATTTATGAGCTGACGAAGCTTGCCATTTTGGAATATGTGACCTCCGGAATCACTGCTATTTTTGATATGTATTTGACGCCCGATACGATCGCGGAGGCATGTCTGGACACAGGGATGCGCTGTGTGCTGGTATCAGGATTGAACAATTTCAGCTCCTCCATAGAACAAGTGGAGAGAGAGTATGCAAAGTGGAATCGGAAAAATTCTCTGGTCAGTTATCAGTTGGGGTTCCACGCGGAATATACCTGCTCCAAAGAGCTGCTCTGCAATATCGCCGCGCTGGTGCATCAGTTCCGCACTCCTGTGTACACGCATATGTCGGAGACGGCCAAGGAGGTGGCGGAGTGCAAGCAGCGCTATGGTATGCCGCCTGTGGTATTTCTGGATTCGCTGGGATTGTTCAAATTTGGAGGAGGCGCGTTCCACTGTGTGCATGTGACGGAGGAGGATCTGGAGATCATGCAGATGCGCCGTATGTATGCGATCACCAATCCGGCGTCCAATATGAAGCTTGCCAGCGGCATCGCGCCTGTGGCGGAGTTTGTGAGGCGCAAGATCCCCGTGGCGGTGGGGACGGACGGGCCTGCCAGCAATAATTGTCTGGATATGTTTCGGGAAATGTTCTTAGTGTCCGCCTTGAGCAAGATCAAGGAGAAGGATGCGGCCAGCTTAGATGCCATGAAAGTGCTGCGGATGGCGACCGTCAACGGGGCGAGAGCCATGCGGCTGAACAAAAGCGACGTGTTGGCGAAGGACAAGTATGCGGACTTGATTGTGATCGATCTGCATCAACCCAACATGCAGCCCATCCACAATATCCCCAAGAACCTGGTGTACAGCGGCAGCAAATCCAATGTGCTGATGACGATGATCGGCGGGAAGATTCTGTATCGAAACGGGGAGTACAATATCGGGGAAGAACCGGAAGTTGTCTATGAAAAGTGCGAAAGGATCGTAAAACGCTTGTTATCTGAGTGATCAGATATCAATAGAAATTTAAAAATTTCTCTAAAACGAAGGAGGGAAAACTATGTTGGAGAAATTATTTAAGCTCAAAGAGCACAAGACGGATGTCAGGACGGAGGTCATGGCGGGCATTACCACCTTTATGACGATGGCATACATCCTGGCGGTCAATCCCAATATCTTGTCCGCATCGGGCATGGATTCCGGCGCTGTGCTCATCGCTACCGCAATCGCCTCTTTTGTCGGCTGTTTGCTGATGGCGCTTTTGTCCAACTACCCATTTGCGCTGGCGCCCGGCCTGGGACTGAACGCTTATTTTGCGTACACGGTGGTGGGAACCATGGGTTATTCCTGGCAGATCGCTCTGTTGGCGGTGTTCATAGAGGGTATCATTTTTATCGTACTCTCTGTCACCAATGTGCGAGAGGCGATCTTTAACGCGATCCCGCTGACCATGAAGTCGGCTGTGAGCGCAGGTATCGGCCTGTTCGTGGCCTTTATCGGCCTGCAGAATGCCAAGATCGTGGTGGACAGCTCAACGCTGGTGACCATGCAGGATTTCTCCGAGAATTTCCATTCTGTGGGAATCGGAGCGATACTTGCTCTGGCTGGCGTGTTGATCACGGCTATTTTGCTGATTATGAAAGTCAAGGGCGGCATTTTGTTTGGCATCCTGATCACCTGGGTGTTGGGGATCATCTGCGAGATCATAGGCATCTATCAACCCAATGCCGAGATCGGCATGTATTCCGTGATTCCGAGCAGGATCGTATCTTTTGATTTTACTGCGATCGGACAGACCTTCGGTCAGATGTTTCGGGCGGATTTTAGCCAGCTTACGCATGTGGCTGAGTTTATTGTCATTATCTTTGCATTTTTGTTTGTAGATATCTTTGACACTTTAGGGACGCTGATCGGTGTGTCCTCCAAGGCGAATATGCTGGACAAGGATGGCAAGCTGCCCAAGATCAAGGGCGCGCTTTTGGCGGATGCGGTTGCCACCAGCGTGGGCGCTGTGTTGGGCACCTCCACCACCACTACCTTTGTGGAGAGCGCGGCGGGCGTTACCGAAGGCGGAAGAACGGGACTGACGGCCGTCACCACAGGCTTGTTGTTCCTGCTGGCGCTGATCTTTTCCCCGCTGTTTTTGACCATACCTTCCTTTGCGACGGCTCCGGCTCTGATCATCGTAGGTTTCTACATGATCGCGTCCATGGCGAAGATCGACTGGGACAATATGCTGGAGGCGATCCCCGCGTTTCTGTGCGTGGTGGCTATGCCGCTGTGCTATAGTATTTCAGAGGGTATCGCATGGGGCATTATCTCCTGGGTGGTGCTGCATCTATGCACCGGCAAGGCGAAGGGCAAAGTCAGTCCGCTCATGTATGTGCTGGCGGTATTGTTTGTGCTGAAATATATTTTCCTGTAAGGTATGGCCTTTGTCGGGTGAGACCATTTGCAACCGACAGGCTGTGGAGGGTTATGGAATATTTGTGGATTGCTGCCGCGATGGCAGGAGTGGTTCTTTTTATCTTTTTGAAAGAGGCATACGAGGCACGAAAGAGAGAGAAGCTTTTTAAAGCTTCTCTCTATCGTAATTATGGGAAAGCGCCGCAGAAAGAATATTCTCCGGAGCGTTATTTGCGCATGGACAGTTTCTACCGCAGACATATGCGGGAGGGGCAGGCGGACGACATCACTTGGAACGATCTGGATTTTGACCGAGTGTTTCGCCGGATAGACTGTACGCTCTCCGCGTCAGGGGAAGAATATCTGTACTATATGCTGCGTGATCTGTCTCGGACAGAGGAGGAACTGGAGCATTTTGAGGAGGCGGTGAGATTCTTTGACCATAATGCGGATACCAGAGTGCGGGTGCAGCTTCTTTTGCACAGATTGGGGCATACGGGGAAATTCTCCCTCTATGACTATCTGAGCAATCTGGACTATTTGGGAGAGCGTTCCAATCGCAAACATATCATATGTGATCTTTTGTTTGTGCCCTTTGTGGCGCTTTTGCCCTTTTCTTTGGTTTTGGGGTTGTTGGGAATGGCGGTGCTCATGGGTTACAATATCCTGACCTATTTTAAGGAGAAGGCCGAGGTGGAGCCTTATCTGTGCAGTTTCGACTATGTGCTGCGCCTGCTGGAAGTGTGCGGCAGGCTGGAGAGGGAGCAAGTGGACGCCTGTGAGAAAGAGTGGGATAAGCTGCGCCGTCACAGGGCGGCGTTAAGTCCGCTCAAGCGCGGGGCATCTTTGGCCCTTTCGGGGAACCGCGCCGGAGCGTCGGGCAATCCGCTGGATCTTTTGCTGGACTATGTGAAGATGGTGTTCCATGTGGACTTGATCCAGTTTAACCGAATGCTGCGGGAGCTGAGAAATCATTTGGCGGATGTGGATGAGCTGATCTCCTGCGTGGGATATGTGGATGCGGCCATCGCCGTGGGGTCCTTCAGGCGCTCTCTGACGGAAGGGTGGTGTGTCCCCGACTTTTTGGAAAATGGCGGGATTCTTTTGCAAAATGTCTATCACCCCCTGTTAGAACAGCCTGTGAAGAATAGTGTTCGGGCGGAGAGGGGTGTACTCCTGACCGGTTCTAACGCCTCCGGCAAGTCTACGTTTCTCAAAACGGTAGCGCTCAATTTGATCCTGGGACAGACGATTCACACCTGTGCGGCGGATTCCTGCCGGATGCCCAGGTGCAGCGTTTATTCTTCCATGGCGCTTCGGGACGACCTGGGAAAGGGGGAGAGCTATTATATCGTGGAGATCAAGGCGTTAAAGCGCATTTTGGACGCGGTGGCGAAAAGCGGCAGGAAGGTACTCTGTTTTGTGGATGAAGTGCTCAGAGGAACCAACACGGTGGAGCGGATCGCTGCGGCCAACCAGATTCTTAAGAGTCTGACGGGCGAGCGGGTACAATGCTTTGCCGCCACCCATGATATCGAGATGACCTATCTGTTGGAGGGGGAGTATGACAATTATCACTTCGAGGAGTTAGTGGAGGATCAGGATATCGCCTTCCCCTATCTGCTCGTGGAGGGGCGGGCGACCGCCCGCAATGCAATCCGGCTGCTGGGAATCATGGGATATGATAAACAGATCATAGAAAAGGCTGAGGAACAGGCAAAGAGGTTTGTGGACAGCGGTCTGTGGAGCTAAATATCCGCTTGACGAAAAAGGTCAGAGATTGTTATACTGTAATCAGAAGTCAGAACGCCAAAGTTCTGAAAAAGGAGGATTAGGATTTATGTTAGTCAGTTTTTTAAATTCCTTTTTGTCTTATGTGATGTTATTGGCAGTGATCGTCGCAGCATGTGCCGTGGCGGGAGCGATCGGCATCAATCTGCGCAAGAGAAAGAACGCAAAGGACGGTTTGACCGAGACCGCTGCTGGAGAGCAATAAGGCATGGGCGGCTTTTCCACGCTTCTGTGGGATCTGGACGGGACGCTGTTGGACTTTCTTTATGCGCAAAGGATCGCTTTGGAGCGGAGTTTTGCACTTTATGACAGAGATGTCACAGAAGAGATGCTGGCGCGTTACTCTCAGATAAACGATAATTACTGGAAACGGTTGGAGTTGGGCGAGGTCACAAAGGAAGAACTGCTTGCGGGGAGATTTCGGACGCTGTTTGAGGCGTATCAGATACAGGGAATTGCACCGGAGGCGTTTAGTCATGCCTATCAGGAGGCGCTTGGCAGCGTATATCGTTATGTGGATGATTCTTTTCAGATATGCAGCAGTCTGCGCGGCAGGGTGAAGCAGTATGTGGTCACCAACGGTACTGCGGACACACAGCTCAATAAAATGAAACATTCGGGCCTCTATGACGTGATGGACGGGCTTTTTATCTCCGAGGAGATTGGAACGCCGAAGCCGCAGGGGGGCTTTTTTGATTATTGTCTGGGACAGATTGAGGAGAAGGACAAGGAAAAGATCCTGATCGTGGGAGATTCTCTCACAAGCGATATCAAGGGCGGCGTGCAGGCGGGGATCGCCACCTGCTGGTTTCGCGCTCCAGGCACGGAGAACCCCACAGAGTACCGGCCGGACTATGAGATCGCTAACTTGCATCAGATCTTTGCTATCCTGGGTTTGACCCCTTAGGGAAAGGCGTGGCTGTCATGGCAAAATCATCGGGACAGAAGTTGAAGCTTCTTTATCTTGTCAAGATCTTAAAGGAGAATACGGATGAAAACCATCCCATGAGCACGTCGGAGCTGATAGGCCGTCTGGAAACTTATGGGATTCATTCCGAGCGGAAAAGTATTTACGATGATATAGAGAAGCTGTGTGATTTTGGCTATGATATCATCCAGGTTCACAGCAGGCTGGGGGGCGGATATTATCTGGCGTCCAGAGAATTTGAGCTGCCGGAATTAAAGCTTTTGGTGGATGCGGTGCAGTCCTCCCGGTTTATCACCACAAAGAAATCCAGAGAGTTGATCAAGAAGCTGGAGCAGATGGCGAGCAGACATGACGCAGGCAAGCTGCAGAGACAGGTTTATGTGGCGGGACGCATAAAGACGGAAAATGAGAGCATTTACTATAATATAGACAATATCCACCGAGCGATTCAGGAGGATCTGCAGATCTCCTTTCAATATTTGGACTGGAACTTGAAAAAAGAGCTGGCTCCCAGGGAGAGAGGGGAACGTTTGGTGAGTCCCTGGACGTTAATATGGCGGGATGAAAACTATTATCTTGCAGCTTATGATGGTCAGGATCGGATCATCAAGCATTACCGAGTGGACAAGATGGGGCGTGTGACCTTGACAGATGCAAAGAGAGAGGGCGTGGAGCAGTTTGCCGATTTGGATCTGGCCGTCTATGCGAACCGCACATTTGGCATGTTTGGCGGAGAGGAGGCTATTGTGACGCTCAAGATCCCCAACAGGCTGATCGGCGTAGCCTTGGACCGCTTTGGGAGAGAGGCGGATATTCGGCCCATAGGGAAGGATCATTTCCAGATTCGGGCAAAGGTCGCGCTCAGCGGTCAGTTTTTTGGCTGGATGGCGGGCATCGGCGGCGAAGTGCAGGTGGTGTCGCCCCAAAGTGTGAAAGAAAGCTATAGAGAGTGGCTTGAAAATATTTTGAAAATGCAGGAATGAGGAGGAGCGAGATGAAGATTCGTCCGGCTAAGAGGATGGAAGATTACGAGGAGGGTATCTTCCAGGTTTTAAATGAAAAAAAGAACGCGCTGGAGGCAAAGGGCAGAAAGGTGTACAATTTTTCCGTGGGAACGCCTGATTTTAAGCCGGCACAGCACATTATGGACGCCGTGTCCCAGGCGGCGAAGGAGCCGCAGAATTATAAATATGCGCTGGCGGATTTGCCGGAGTTGATACAGGCTGTGCGAGACCGCTACAGGACGCGCTATCATGTGGAGCTGGACGCGGAGGAGATTATGAGCGTGTACGGTTCCCAGGAGGGGATCACCCATATCGGATTGTCTTTAGTGGATCCGGGTGATATCGTGCTGGTGCCGGATCCGGGGTATCCCATCTTTTCCATCGGCCCTTCTTTAGCGGGCGCAAAGCTTGAGAGATACGAGTTGGACGAAGGGAACGGCTATCTGCCCGATTTGGATGCGATCGCGGCCTCTTACGGGAAAGGAGCGAAGCGGCGCGCCAAGATGATGATCGTGTCCTATCCGCTCAATCCGGTGTGTAAGGCGGCGCCTGACAGCTTTTATGAGAAGCTGGTTCCCTGGGCGGAGGAAAATGAGATCCTGATCGTCCACGACAACGCTTACTCGGATATTATCTACGACGGCAGGCTGGGAAAATCTTTCCTCTCTTTTGCGGGCGCGAAGGAAGTGGGCGTGGAATTTTATTCTTTGTCCAAGTCCTTTAACTATACCGGAGCCAGGGCGGGGTTCCTGGTGGGCAACAGTAAGATCGTGCAGAATTTCAAAAAGCTCCGCTCACAGATCGACTACGGAACCTTCCTTCCGGTGCAGTACGGGGCGTTAGCGGCGCTCACGGGGCCGGACGATATGGTGCGTGCCCAGTGCAAGGAGTATGAAAAGCGGAGGGACGCGCTGTGCGACGGGTTTACCGATCTGGGATGGCCTTTTGAGCGCAGTCAGGGGACGATGTTCGCCTGGGCCAAGATCCCGGAACGCTTCGGCGGGGACGACGTGGGATTCGTGACCGAGATGTTGGAGAAGACCGGCGTTGTGTGTACGCCGGGAAGCAGTTTCGGAGAATTGGGAAAAGGACATGTGCGGTTCGCGCTGGTGCTGCCGGTGGAGAGTATCAGGGAAGCGTTGGAAATCGTAGATAAAAGCGGAATATTAAAATAGTCAAGTGGCAATATACAAAAAAGATATCTAAACTTTAGATATCTTTTTTGTATATTATCTCTCATTGACAAGGACGGGAAACCTCTTTATACTTTTGTAGTATAGACACAATATATGGAACTCTTTACATTAAATAACACCAGATATAGTATTGTGTGGGATGTACAAAGGATACTTTAATACGCAGTCTGCGGGGGTTGCCGAGGCTAACCCTGCGGCCGTTCAAAGGGAAGGATAGGAGATATGGGCAGTAATTTTGATCAGGCGGAGCGCGACAATGTGAACTATGGGATGCAGTACCGGCCGGCGCGGGAAGTGCGTGTCATCAAGAAGGACGGCAGCACGGAAGGTTTTAATGTACAGAAGGTGATCGACGCCGTGGGCAAGAGCGCTTACAGGGCGCTCACCAAGTTTACGGACGAGGAGAAGAGACTGATCTGCCAGTATGTGGTAGACAAGGTGAATGAGCTGGAGTCCGACGCCATTCCCATCCCGATCATGCACAATATCGTGGAGAGCGCGCTGGAGCAGGTGAAACCCATCGTGGCCAAGAGCTACAGGGACTACCGCAATTACAAGCAGGACTTTGTGCGGATGTTGGATGATGTGTACAAAAAGAGCCAGTCTATCATGTACATCGGCGATAAGGAGAACGCCAACACGGATTCCGCTTTGGTGTCCACCAAGAGGAGCCTGATCTTCAATCAGTTGAACAAGGAATTATACCAGAAGTTTTTTATGACGACGGAGGAGATTCAGGCGTGCAGAGATGGCTATATCTATGTCCACGACATGTCCGCCAGGAGAGATACCATGAACTGCTGCCTGTTCGATGTCAAGGAGGTTCTGACGGGCGGATTTGAGATGGGGAATATCTGGTACAACGAACCCAAGACGCTGGATGTGGCTTTTGACGTGATCGGCGATATCGTGCTGAGCGCAGCCAGCCAGCAGTACGGCGGTTTTACCGTGCCCAGCGTGGATGAGATTTTGGAGCCATACGCGGAGAAATCTTACAAGCGCAATGTCAAAAAGTACCTGGACTTGGGAATCGACCAAAAGAAAGCAGAGGAAGTGGCTTACGCTGATGTGGCGAAGGAATTTGAGCAAGGGTTTCAGGGTTGGGAGTATAAATTTAACACGGTGGCAAGCAGCCGCGGCGACTATCCCTTTATCACGGTCACGGCGGGCGTGGGCACCGGCAGATTTGCCAAATTGGGCACCATCACCATGCTCAATGTGCGGAGAAAGGGACAGGGCAAGAAGGAGTGCAAGAAGCCGGTGCTGTTTCCCAAGATCGTATTCTTGTATGACGAGAATCTGCACGGCCCCGGGAAACCCTTGGAGGATGTCTTCGAGGCGGGGATACAGTGCTCCGCCAAGACTATGTATCCCGACTGGCTCAGCTTGACGGGAAAGGGTTATGTGGCCAGCATGTATAAACAGTACGGGAGGATCGTGTCTCCCATGGGATGCAGAGCTTTTTTGTCCCCCTGGTACGAGAGAGGCGGCATGCATCCGGCGGATGATCAGGATAAGCCTGTGTTTGTAGGGCGTTTCAATATTGGTGCGGTGTCTCTGCACCTGCCTATGATTCTGGCAAAGTCCAGGAAGGAGAGCAGGGACTTTTACGAGGTGTTGGATTATTATTTGGAGCTGATCAGGCAGTTGCATATCCGCACTTACGCTTATCTGGGCGAGATGCGGGCGTCCACCAATCCTTTGGCCTACTGTGAGGGCGGGTTCCTGAACGGACATCTCTCCCCCCATGACAAGATCAAGCCGCTTTTGAGATATGCCACCGCAAGCTTTGGTATTACCGCGTTGAATGAGTTACAGGAGCTTTACAACGGCAAGTCCCTGGTGGAGGACGGCGCTTTTGCCGTGGAGGTCATGGAGTACATCAATCAAAAAATCAGCGAATACAAAGAGGCTGACGGCAATCTGTACGCCATCTACGGCACGCCCGCGGAGAGTCTGTGCGGACTGCAGATCAAGCAGTTTCGGGAGAAATACGGCATCGTGGAGGGCGTGTCCGACAGGGAGTATGTGAGCAACAGTTTTCACTGTCATGTGACGGAGGATATCACCCCCATCGAAAAGCAAAATCTGGAGGAGCGATTCTGGGATCTGAGCAACGGCGGGAAGATTCAGTATGTCAAGTATCCTATCGATTACAATATCGATGCGATTCGAACGCTGGTGCGCCGCGCCATGGAGATGGGATTTTATGAGGGTGTGAATCTGTCTTTGGCTTACTGTGACGACTGCGGGCATCAAGAGTTGGAGATGGATGTGTGTCCCAAGTGCGGCAGCCGCAATCTGACGAAAATCGACCGCATGAACGGTTATCTGTCCTATTCCCGCGTACATGGGGACACCCGCTTGAATGAGGCGAAGATGGCGGAGATCGCAGAGCGGAAAAGTATGTAGGACAAGTGAGGAAACAGGCGAACATGAGATATCACAATATAACGAAGGACGATATGCGCAATGGCGACGGTCTGCGCGTCGTCCTGTGGGTGGCAGGCTGTGAGCATTGCTGCAGGGAATGTCATAATCCGCTCACCTGGGATCCCAACGGGGGACTGCCCTTCGATGAGAGCGCGAAGGATGAGATTTTTGCACAGTTGGATCAGAGCTATGTGTCCGGCATCACGTTTTCCGGCGGAGATCCGCTTCATCCGGCCAACCGCTTGGGGGTGCGCTCGCTCAGCGAGGAGATTCGAGAGAAATATCCGGACAAGACCATCTGGCTGTACACGGGAGATGTGTGGGAGAATATCTGGGAGTATCCGGTGATGAAGTACCTGGATGTGCTGGTGGACGGGGAGTTTCATGTGGAGGAGAGCGATGTGAAGCTGCTCTGGAAGGGCAGCCAAAATCAGAGAGTCATAGATGTGAGGCGGACGCTTGAAAGCGATACGCCGCAAGTACCGATTTTGCATTGTCCCGATTACTACGAGCAGGCGGCTGCGCAGGCGCACTGAGGCAGATTAGGCAAGGGCAGGACTGCGTGGGCGCGCTGAGGCAGGTCAGAGCAGGCGCACTGAGGGCAGATCAGGCAAGATGGAGAGAGTGAAGATGCGAAGGATTGCAAGGTTTTATAAAGTGAGCAGAGGGCAGTTTGTAAATGCTGTGACAGAGGAATTTCCCCAGTATACGGAGGCGGATGCCGACCGGATGTATGAGGCGCTCAAACTTCCCGCCAGAGCCACAAGAGGGAGCGCCGGATATGATTTTTATGCGCCATTTGCCTTTAAGTTGGCGCCGGCGCAGACCATCAAGATTCCTACCGGTATACGAGCGCAGATGGAGGAAGGTTGGGTTTTGAAGCTGTATCCCAGAAGCGGACTTGGCTTCAAATACCGTCTGCAAATGAATAACACCGTGGGGATCATCGACAGCGATTACTTTGAATCGGACAATGAGGGGCACATTTTTATGAAGATGACCAATGACTCCAATGAAGGGAAAACCCTGGAAGTGGCCGCGGGCACGGGGATCGCGCAAGGGATCTTTTTGGAGTACGGGATCACGGTGGACGATGAGGCGGACGGCGTGCGAAACGGCGGTTTTGGAAGCACCACGCGGTGAAGCGTGAAAGACAAGAAACGATAGACCTATACGAGAATAAAAAACTTCTTTTTCGGTTAAGATACCTACATAAAAAACGAAAAAGGAGTTTTTGATTGTGAGCGAAAATAACAGCAGTAAAGCGGGAGAAGAGAGCAAGAGGGAACCGATCTGCATGTCGGGGGAATTGGGCAGCGACATGCGATACTTAAACGATATTTTGGCGGTCTCCAAAAATTTTGACGTGATATACCGGACGATCCATATAGGGGGAAGAGAAGCCTGCATGTATCTGGTGGACGGCTTTTGTAAGGATGATTTGATGCAAAAGCTGCTGCAGCAGTTTATGGATCTGACGCCGGAGAATATGCCCGCCGATGCACATGAGATGTCAAAGAGCGTCTCCTATGTGGAGGTGGATATCGAGGAAAAGTGGAGCACGATTATCAATTCTTTGTTGTCGGGCGTGTTTGTGCTGTTGGTGGACGGATACAAGAAGGCGCTTCTCATCGATTCCAGAACCTATCCTGCGAGAGGCGTGCAGGAGCCGGAGAAGGACAAGGTGCTGCGGGGCTCCAAGGACGGTTTTGTGGAGACGCTGGTGCACAACACGGCGTTGATCCGCAGACGTATCCGTAGCGTGGATCTGCGGATGGAGATGATGAGCGCGGGAAAAAGTTCCAAGACGGATATTGTGTTGTGCTATATGGAAGAGCGCGTGGATCAGGCATTTTTGGAGGACATCAAAAGGAAGATCAAAAACATCAAAGTGGACGCCCTGACCATGAACCAGGAGAGTCTGGCGGAGTGTCTGTATCAGAGAAACTGGTTCAATCCTTTCCCCAAGTTCAAATATACCGAGCGTCCGGACACCGCGGCGGCGCAGGTGTTGGAAGGAAATATCGTTATTTTGGTGGACAATTCCCCCTCGGCCATGATCATGCCGACCACCGTTTTTGACGTGGTGGAAGAGGCGGACGATTATTATTTTCCGCCTGTCACAGGCACCTATCTGCGTCTCACCAGAATGTTGATTGCTCTTTTGACCTATTTGGTGACGCCCACTTATCTGCTTCTTGCCACGCATCCGGAGTGGGTGCCGGAGAGTTTTGCGTTCATTTTGTTGAAGGAAGCGCCCAATGTGCCTTTGATCTGGCAATTTTTGATCCTGGAGCTGGCCATCGACGGACTGCGGCTGGCGGCAGTGAATACACCCAACATGCTGAGCACCCCCTTGAGCGTCATGGCGGCGCTGGTGCTGGGGGAATTTTCTGTCAACAGCGGGTGGTTCTCTTCAGAGGTCATGCTCTATATGGCCTTTGTGGCGATCGCCAACTACACCCAGGCCAATTATGAGTTGGGATATGCCTTGAAATTTATGCGGATCCTGAATCTGATCCTGACGCAGATTTTCGGATTGTGGGGATATGTGGCGGGAATTTTGATCGTAGTTTTGTCCGTGGCATGTAACAAAACCGTGGCGCATACCAGCTATATCTATCCGCTGATTCCTTTCGACGGGAGAAAGTTGAAAAATCGTCTGATCAGGCGCAGAGTGCCCGGGGCGCTGGAACCCAAGGAGGAGAGTAGATAACCTTAAGGAACAGTTTTTTTCCTCTTTCATATTATGATAAAGAAAGAAAAAATATGAGAAAGGAAATCAAATGCAGGATCATTTATTTAATGAGCAATGTTCTGATTTTTCCCTTGCCATGGCATATGTGCCCTGGCAGCAGTTTGATAGGATGTACGACGATCTGGAAAAAGCCTACAAAGCGGGAACGGTGTTCCCGGAGCTGGATAAACCTTTCATGGGAAGGAGATGTGTATCATGAGCGATCAGGAAAAACTTCTCAGAGATATCGGCATTGTGGACTTTGTATTGGTAGAGCTTACAGAGTATTTGGACACACATCCTTTTGACCGCAATGCGATGGAATATTTCAACCATTATGCACGGATCAAGAACCAGATGAGCAAGGAGTTTGCCAGAAAATATTATCCGCTTACCACGGAACTGGCTGAGAGTGAAAAAGAGTGGAGATGGGGCATGGCTCCTCTGCCTTGGGAAGGAGTGTGCGGTTAAATGTGGAGTTATGAAAAAAGATTGCAGTTTCCTGTAAAGATCAAGGAGCCCAACGCCATGCTCGCGCAGGCGATCATCTCTCAGTACGGCGGCCCAGACGGAGAGATGGGGGCCAGCATGAGATATCTGTCCCAGCGTTATTCCATGCCTTACCGCGAGGTGGCCGGCGTATTGACGGATATAGGTACCGAGGAATTGGCGCATCTGGAGATGGTGGCCACCATCGTGCACCAACTCACCAGGAATCTGTCCATGGAGGAGATTGAGAAAAGCGGATTTGCCAATTATTACGTGGATCACACCGTAGGCGTGTGGCCTCAGGCGGCATCCGGTTTCCCGTTCTCAGCGTCCCAATTCCAGGTGACGGGAGATATTATCACCGATCTGACAGAAGATATGGCGGCAGAGCAGAAGGCGCGCACCACCTACGACAATATCCTGCGTCTGATTGACGATCCGGATGTATGCGAGCCGATCAAATTCCTGCGCCAGAGAGAAGTCGTGCACTTCCAGAGATTCGGCGAAGCTCTGCGCATCACCCAGGACAGATTGAACGCGAAGAATTTCTATGCGTTTAATCCGGGTTTTGACACGAACCAGAGCTGCGCCAAATAGCAGGAGCAGAGGGTGAAGTATTTTACAAAAGGGAATAGAGTAATTTCAAACAGTATGAAAAAGAGGAGTCTCACGTAATAACGTGGGGCTCCTTTGGGGTTTCCATAGGATCAGATACAAAATGCGGCGTAGAGCGGAACCGTTTTTTTCCCGTCAGCGGAGCCAAAGTTCTTTGCGGAGAGCTTGATCGCATAGTCGGGCTTATAGGTTTCCATGTAGACCTTTAAGTTCTTGGCCTTGGTGTTGTCGGCGGATTTGACCTCAATGGGGATCAGCCTGCCCTCCCGCTGAATGACAAAATCGATCTCAGCTCCTCGCTCGGACTCCCAATAATAGGTCTGATAGCCGTTTATGGTGAGCTGCACATTGACATAGTTCTCCGCCATTCCGCCCTTAAAGTCGTTCAGTTCCTCCACCATATAGAGGACATCGTCAGCGGCTAAATCTTTCTTGGCGGCAAGCAGACCCAAATCTGAGACATAGATTTTGAAAGCGTCGATGTCACGATAGTTTTCAAGGGATTTTTTAATCTGCTCCACCTTGTATACCTGCGATACGATACCGGACAGACAAAGCCACTCGATAGCGTTCTCAAACTCCGAAGCCCGACCGCCTTTCTTGATGAGCTTATATTGAAAACGGGTGTTTTTCTTGGAGAGCTGCACGGTGATGTTGTCATAAGCAAGCCTTGTTTTCTTGATTTCATTCAGATTGTTGTACTTGCTCATATCGTTCAGGTAGCTTGTCAAGATGGTGTCCTGTGTATGGCGCACAAGGATATAGTCTTTCGTCCCCGCAAACTGCATCACACACTCCGGCATACCGCCCACCACAAGGTACTGGCGGTAAAGATACATTGCTGTATCGTGCAAAGCAGAAGGCAGGGGCGTATCGGTCTGGAAGCTTGTTTTGATTTGCTCCACCAGAGTGTTCTCGCCCATTGCAAGCATAAATTCCTCCATATCCATGGGATAGAGGGTTTTCATATCCACCTTGCCCACGGGGAAAGAAAATTTGGCCCTGCCCACCGCAACGCCGAGTAAACTGCCCGCCACAATGATATGGTAATCGGGAGCGTCCTCGCAAAAGTATTTAAGCGCCGTAAGCGCTCTTTCGCAGAGCTGCACCTCGTCAAAGACAATCAGCGTCTTGTCCCGCACAATGGTCTGTCCGGCGATATGAGACAAAATCGGTATCAGATAGTCGGGACTGATATTCTCCTCAAAGGTTTCGTTCAGCCTGGGGTTGGTCTCAAAATTGAAATACGCCACATTTTCATAGTGTGTGCGCCCGAACTCCAGAATGGAATAGGTCTTGCCGACCTGCCTTGCGCCCTGCAAAATCAGGGGTTTGCGGTGTTCGCTTTCCTTCCACGCTTTTAAATAGCGCATGATTTTCCGATACACAGCCACGCCCTCCTTTCAAAGATGTTATACTCATGTCAGTTATATTATCTTACGTGAGTTATACTAACTTACGTGAGTTATACTAACTTACGTGAGTATAGTATATTCATAGTATAAAATATATTCGTGTAAAAATCAATGAAAAATATTGTTATTTTTACACTAAAATACATGAATATTTAACATAACATTGCATAATTCGACACGAATTATTTCCGTGGTACGACAGCTTCAGATTTTTTCATAAATTCTTAAGTGGCGTCTTCAGAAATAAGGTGTACAATAATTATATCAGGAGGGAGGAAGTAAAATGGATACATTTAAGAAGACGTTAAAAAAGGGTTTATTTATGGTATTGTTCGGCGGAATGATGCTGGCAATTTCCGCCTGTGGCAAAGAAGTCCAGGATGCGGGCGCGGGTCAGACGGGAAACATGCTGATTTCGACAATGCAGGTGCAGGAGGACAATGCGGGAAATGTAGGAAATACGGGCAACGCAGAAAATACGACAGATATTGCGGGAAATGCTGATATTTCTTATGAAAATTTGCCCATCACATATTCCCTGGACAATTCTGTCAGGGCGATGGAGTCCAAGTCAGGCGTCTTTACAGGAGATTGGGACAATGACGGCGCGGAAGATACGCTTACGATCGAGACTAAGGAACAGGAAGGCTCCGAGATGATTCAAAAGCTGGAACTTGCGCTCTCAGGATGTGCCAGCGCTTATATCATTGAGGATGCAGATT
Organism: Candidatus Gastranaerophilales bacterium; assembly: GCA_023663225.1. GTDB lineage: Bacteria > Bacillota > Clostridia > Lachnospirales > Lachnospiraceae > Acetatifactor. The sequence goes on along the minus strand of JAMPHU010000048.1, from coordinate 684 downwards.
GTGATTTTATAGACATTCTGGCAGGAGATTTTGACGGAGACGAAGAGGCGGAGATTCTTCTGTTGTTTGATATGCGGTATGCGGGGGCAAACGGATGCTGTGGTCTGCAACTGTTGGACAAGACCGGAGTGGAATATGGGAATGTGGCGGAAGATTTTTTCACAGGTTTCCAATATACGATGGAGGTACAGACAGGAGAAAACAGTGGTTATCTTATTGTGAGCGATAAAAGCGGAGAGGCGTTTTTCATAGAGGAAGAGAATGTCTATGAATCGGCTATCGCGGAGGTGACAGGATGGTATGGTCTGGAGATCCTGGAAGGAACAGAGCAGGACTACATACGCTTGAAACAGTACGTTGCCGGAGATGACATGACGGATCATGTGGGCGATATGGTGACGGTTCTTTCGGCGGGGAACGATGGGTTGATTATATTGGATGAGAAGGTAAAATGATAAAGGAAGGGGCAATGGACATTTCAAAGAAAAATGCTGGAGATTGAGGATATCACATGGAGAAGGGAATGGTTTTGATCATTGAGGACAATCGAGATATCAGGGAGGGAATCCGTATCTTGCTGCAGAGCGAAGGTTACAGTGTGGAGGAAGCGGCGGACGGCGCGGCAGGGTTGCGCCTGTTGGACGGGCGTGTCGCCCTTGTCATACTGGATATTATGATGCCCGG
>JAMPHU010000047.1 GCA_023663225.1 Candidatus Gastranaerophilales bacterium | reverse complement strand
AGTATCCAAATATACCTTCAGTTTTTCCATTCAACACCTCCGTTCTGTTTATAAATTGCTCTACTTAATTTTATTATACCGTTTTACCATACGAAGTACAACAAAAATTTTTGTACTTAAGGCAGAATCGTTGTAGATTTGGCGTGGTTTCCGTATAGCAATTCCAATGTATAGAGTAGTCGATATAGGAACACTTTTCCGAAAAGTAGGAGTTTTGGAATTGCTCCGTCCCTAACTCGAAACCACCATCACTTTATGACTCCATAGACAACGCAAAGTACTGTCACCACTCCCATTCTTTACCTCTGTTCGTCCACATAGACCTGAACGCGGTTCTGTATGATGTCCGCCACCTCATCTATCCCCTTCTGCCCGCTATAGTAGGCAGGCGCCTCTTCATTGATAATATTGACAACATCGTCATTTTCCACGGAAAAGGCGGGCACCGCATCCTTCAGCAGATTCAGTATCACATTGACATCCTCCTGTGATGTGGCATGATACCTGAAAAACCATCCGTCGCTATAAGATTTCCCGGGAAAGGCGCTCTCCGACTTCTCGCTGTCCGCCTCCAGCTTATAGTCTATTATCACATCCAGTATCTTTTTTTGCGTGGGCAGACCGACAGGGCCAATCTCCACATCATAGATCAGATAGGCTTCATAGACTTCTTCCGCTTCCATTTCCTCTATCTTTGTGCGCGTTAGGACACTCTCTATAAACTTCCACGCGCCCTCTTTATGGTTGGAACCGACGACAATCCCATAAGCGTTATGCGGAAGCAACAACGTCCCTCCCTGTCCGTTCGGAGTCGGAAAACCGATGCAGGCAGCGCGGCCCCCGCAGATTCCCTCATAGAGCTGATAACCGTCCAGTCTCCACAATTCTGCCAAGACCATCAGCACTTCGCCTTTCCTGATCTTAGTGGGCAGGGACGCTTCTCCCGGTTTCTCTTCTAGGGAATCCGGAAAGCGGCTTGCCAACTCCAATACTGCCCCAAACTGCTCCGAATCAAAATGGCACTCTCCCTCGTCCCAGTCAATAAAAGTATCCTCGTTGAACATCATAATATACCGCAAAAATTCTTCTTTGGTCATCTCACCGAAGGGCAACGCTTCCGGATATTGTCCAGTGGCATCGATCAATCCCTCCAGGGTCATTCCGCCGCCTTCCGAGAGCAGCGACGCGTCCCCCACCACCGTCTGTAAAGTAAAGGCTTCCGGAATCCCTACCAGGGTGTCGTCAAAGGTATAAGTCTCCAGCACGCCCTCCAGAAAATCGGAGACGGAAAGCGTTTCCGACTGTTCCAGCCAGGAAGTCAGATCCTCGAAAACGCCCTGTTCGGAAAGCTTTTCCACATCCACACCGGACAGGTCGATCAAGTCTATAGACTCTCCCGCCAACAGAGCATTGTACAAATCTGTCAACGTGTCATAGTCTTTCATGGTGATATGGTATTGATCGTTCCCTCTGTTGAAACGCACTGCCATGACAGTCAGACCTTTTCCCCCGCCAACGGTGGCCAGCGTGATATTCTCTTTTTGGGGAGCCTCCTCCGTTTTCATTTTGGTGAGCAGAACCACGCACCTGTCCTCATACCACCATTCTTCCACTCCGCAGAAATATCTGCCGTCTTCCAATACGCCGATGTTCTTGATGAAATACCCGTTGATATCGCTCTCGCTCCAGGGAAACAACGCTTCCGCCGTCTGCGTGGAAAGATCATATCCGTATGCATAGACATCGTCGTACAGAAGGAAGTCATACTGCCCTGTCCCATCCGCGCACAGTCCATTGACTTTCGGAAACTCCTTTGTCACCTCCGTGAGCAGTTGCTTTTCAAAATCCACTTCCAGCAAAATACAGTGGTTCGGATCCATCCCCGCGCTGACGCAGACATAGAGTCCGCCGTTTTCGCTGACTGCGGTTCCTTTGATCAAAACATTTTCCAGGGAACCGTAAGAGATCGCTCCCTGATAACTCCCGTCCGCCGCATACAGACAAATTCCTGTCTCCTCATCCGCAAACACATAGATTCGCCCCTGTTCGTCTGCGGCCATGGTCTTTATCGCAACCTGATATTTCATCTGCTCGGTGACATCCTGGGACAGCAGATTTTCACCGTTCTGATCGAAATGATGCAGGAAACGATTCCCCGTGCTGTAATCGCCGATCAGGATCCACATACTCTGATCCGAGTCAAAAATATACGCATCGATATTATGGTACATATCGTCGATGTCCTCCGGCCAACTGACGGCGGTGGAAGTCAACTGATGATCCGCAAAAGAATACCGGCAGATATACCGCGACGCTATGGTTTCTTCCAGTCCTTGCATAGATAGGTAATATGCGCTGTCGCCCACTATCTGCATCTCTCTGTAAAGAACCTTTTCATCCTCGATCTCGATCCGCTCCGGCACATAAGTCCATTCCGGTCTTGGATCCGGCTGCGCGGCGCCAGCGGATCCGATGGCATCACCGGTTACGCTGCCGCCGTTCTGACCGCATGCCGCCAACAGAAGCGATAACAGACCTGCCAGACAACACATTTTTATTCTTGTCATTTGAGACGGCTCCTTTCTGTCCTTTTCCAGGCGATTGCAAAACGCGCTTTCATGGCGTTCAATTCATACGTTCGCTGACATAGATGCTCACCCGATGCTGAATGATATCCGCCACGGTGGCGGCGTCTTTGTCGCCCGCAAAGTAAGCTCCGGCCTCCTCCTCAATGATATCCAAAATGCCAGGATCATTGCCGTAACTGCGGTGGGTGTTCTCAAGGATGCTGCGATAGACCGCCACGTCCTCCTCCGTGGCGACATAGACGCTCGTGGTCTCCCACTCGATCACGCCTCCCGGAAGCTCCGCTACCACGGTATCAACCTCGTATTTGGGTTTTTCCTGCTCCACGCCGTCCACGATCTCATACTCCATGGTCATGGCGCCCCGCATCTGCTCTTCCGAGGCGGACTTCAAAATAGGAGACCTCATCTCCCTCTGCATATCCTCCGTAAGCCAGCTCTTGATAAAATCCCACGCGGCTTCCTGGTTGCCGCTGTTTTTACAGATCGAAAAGCTCACTCTGCCGGGCGCCGCCACGCCGCCGCCCAGATCCGCCCCCCCGTCCGGCACCGGATGCCCCGGCCAGAGCAGATCAGCATCTCCTTGCGAGATTCTCTGATATGCCATCGTAAGAGGATCGGTCACCTCGGTAGGTAACCAGAAAAACACCCCGGCTCTCTGCGCTTCAGGATATGTGTACTCCTCATAAAAACTCTCGTCCTGCCACTGTTCGGGAAAAGTCTTGCACCATTCTAGCAGTTTCACAAATTCCGGCGAGTCAAAGTGACATTCTCCGCTGCCCCAGTCCACAAAATTCTCCATGCAGTCCTCCGTGATAAAACGGATCTGGAACTGCTGGGTATAATTGTGGGTAAACAGCGCTGCCAGCTTGCGGTTCTCATAAGTATTTATCATCTCTTCCAGAGTCCAGGTCTCCGTGACGCCTCTGCCGGCCTCAAATTCCTCCGCTCTCACACATCCGGTATGTATGTTAAAAGTGACCGGGAACAGATACAGACCCCCGTCGATCTCAAATGCCTCCAGAATATTCTCATAGTAGTCTTCCCTGTGGAAATCCGGATCTGCGTCCATAAATTGATTCAGGTCTTCCATCAGTCTGCCCGAGGCCAGCGCGGGCGAATAGTCAATGCTTCCCCATATCACCAGATCGGGGCCTTCCCCGGACAATACATCCAGGGCAAGCTGAGTCTCCAGCGTTTCAAAGGAATCCACTCCGCCTCCGTAATTGATCAGCTCAATAAAATAGGAAGAGCTGCTGGCATTGTAGGCAGTGATCCTGTCCAGATCGTCGCGAAAGGGCATGGAGATCACGGCTCTCAGCACCTGGCGGTCGCCCGGGGCATAGGCGGGATCGTCCATGATGTTGACCTGCCCGTCCCCGTTGAGGTCTCCCTCCAAGCTGCTTGTAGTGGAATCGCCGGCGGCGCTGCTTTCCCCTTCAGCGCTTCCGGCGACACTGTCGGAAGCATCCCCTGCCGCGCTGTCCCCTTCCTCCGTGCCGCTGCCCGCCCCGCAGCTTGTCAAAAGGAGAGCGAGACATAATATCAGACAATATTTTCTCATCTTTTTCATTGGAAACTGCTCCTTTCGTCTGAGTATTCATAGGAACAGTATAGCGGGGAATTGTATCTTGTTTGTATATATTTTGTTTCCTCACACGGACTGTGAGGAAAGTGGCACGGATACCTCTAATTGTTTTGTTGCCTGATATCTTCTCCCTCAGTGCGCCACCGTATACAAAATGCTTCCATCCACAGCGTCAACGGCGCATGTATAAGTGGAATGATCTTCGTCATTGCCAAACGCTATCACATATGCTTCCTCTCCTGTATGGCCATAGTCCGCTTCCGATATGTCATCCAAAAACACGATCTTTAATTCTTTTCCTTCCGCCGCCGCTCCCAGTTCAGATTGCATCCGTTCCGTTGCTATTTGGATTGCGTCCTCTTCGCTGATCCCGTCGGCATCCTGTATCTGCTCCCGACGCTGTTCCTGCTCCTCTTGGTAGGTCTCTTGTTCTGCCTGCGCCTCCGGCGTCTGACTGACGGCATAACGCATCATGTGCTGTAAATCTATGATCTCCAACAACTCCTCATCCGTAAGCGCCCTGTCCGGCAAATAGAACATTCCTGTCGTCTTGACGTAGCAAAGCGTTCCTTCGATCACTTCCTCCTCTTGATCCACTTGCAATAGCTCTCCCTCCGGGAATGTCCCCTCCCCATATGCCTGCCAAAGCGTCTTTTCGCGCTCTGCTTCCTCCTCAGAAAATGCTCTGGAAAAAAGATCCTCATCGCTGGTTTTATTTTGAACCACCTCGTTAAGAGCCTGCACTTCCTCCTCCGGAATCTTTTCCATCCGCTCTCTCACAACATTTTCCACAACTGCCTTTACCGAAATACCGCCAATGCCGGTCAATAACACAAGCGCCGCCGCAACTGTGGCCATTTTCCTCCAATTCCTCGTTCTGCTCCTTCCGTTTTCCATCTGATCTTTCACATTCACAACGATCTCCTCCCGCATTTTTTCCGAAATGTGTATCTGTTCCATTACTTCCTTCACATCGTGCTCACTCATCTGTCTTATGCCTCCTTCCATGAGAGCCGCATCTGTTCCCTACCGCGCCGCAGGCGCATCTTCACCGCGCCCTCGGTGATTCCCAGAATATCCGCGATTTCTTTGATCTGATACCCTTCCACATAGTGCAGATAAATAACTGTTTTCTGCTTGATTGGCAGCTCGAGAAGTTCCCTCAGCGTCTCTCTTTGCTGCGGCGCTGCCAGACGGTTCTCCAATTCATCAATAGAAACCTTGGGGTGTCTGACTCTGAACCGTATCATATCGCGGCAGATATTGGTAGCCACCCGAATCAGCCATGCTTTCTCATGCTCCCCATCGCGAAAGTCCGGTTTCTTTTCCAGATACCGACAAAAGGTTTCCTGAATCGCATCCTGCACATCCTGCTCATTACATAGAATAACAATGCAGATTTTGTAGAGCATATCGCTGTACAGTGTGACCGCTTCTTTGATGTCCGCTTCGATATCCATGCGCTTCACCTCCTTTACCTGAAACACGTACAAAGATGAGAAAAAGTAACATCCAAATCAAATTTTTATGAAAAAAAGAGAAGGGTACGCCGCTCTCTGCCGTACCCTTCCGTCTATGATTTCCGTTTATGATTCCCTTTTATCCGAGCGTCACGATCGGATCAGAACCTCTACAACAGCTCTCTCAACATCTCATTGACTCTGCCGGGATCCGCCTTCCCCTTCATGGCCTTCATCGTCTGCCCCACCAAAAAACCGATCGCTTTCTCCTTGCCGCCTCGGTAATCCTCCACAGACTTGGGGTTGGCCGCTATGACTTCCTCCGCCGTCCTGCGCAGGGCGTCCTCGTCATTGACCGTCTTTAAACCCTTCTCCTCCACATATTGCACAGGGTCCACATCCCGATCAAACATCGCCTCAAAGACCTCCTTGGCCGCAGTAGAATGAACCACTCTCCGCTCCGTCAAATCGATCAACTGTGCCAAATGCTCCGGTGAAAAGCAGATATCTTCCGGCTCCTTGTTCTGCTCCTTCAACAATCTCTGTGTCTCCCCCATCAGCCAGTTGGAAACCTTCTTGGGCTGACCGCAGATAGCCACCGTCTCCTCAAAAAGCTCCGCCAGATGCTTGGAGTTTGTAAGAATCTCAATATCATACTCAGGAATATCGTACTCTTCTCTGTAACGTTTTCTCTTTTCAGCACAAAGTTCCGGCTGCTTTGCGCGGATTTGCTCCAGCCATGCGTCATCTATATAGACCGGCGTCAGGTCAGGATCCGGAAAATAGCGATAGTCCTGGGCATCTTCCTTGGAGCGCATGGGATAGGAACATCCTTTGGCATCGTCCCACCTGCGGGTCTCCTGAACCACCTCTTCTCCGGATTCCAGCAAGTCGATCTGCCGCTCCCGTTCGCCCTCGATCGCTCTGGAAATGGCGCGGAAGGAGTTTAAGTTCTTCATCTCCGTGCGGACACCCAATTTCTCGCTTCCCACTTCTCGCACCGACAGATTCACATCCGCCCGCATAGAACCCTCCTGTAGCTTACAGTCAGATGCACCCAAGTATTGGATGATCAAGCGCAGCTTTTCCAGATAGGCGATCACTTCCTCCGCGCTCCGCATATCCGGCTCCGACACGATCTCGATCAGCGGCACGCCGGAACGATTGTAGTCCACCAAAGAGCAGTCCTCCCACTCGTCATGGATCAGTTTCCCCGCGTCCTCCTCCATGTGAATCTCGTGAATACCCACCTTTTTCTCTCCCTGCGGCGTGTCGATCTCCACATATCCGTCCCGACAGATGGGCAGATACAACTGGGAGATTTGATAATTCTGCGGATTGTCGGGATAAAAATAATTTTTTCGGTCAAATTTGCAATACCTGGAGATGTCACAATTGGCCGCCAATCCCACTGAAACGGCGTATTCCACCACCTGTCTGTTTAACACAGGCAGCGACCCCGGCATTCCCGTGCACACAGGACAAGTGTGGGTGTTGGGCGCTCCGCCAAACGCTGTGGAACAGCCGCAGAATATTTTTGTTTTGGTGGCCAGCTCCACATGCACCTCCAGGCCGATCACGGTCTCATATTGCTTTTCCATTATCTCTCACTCCCTTTCCCGACGCTCTGCTCATATGTGTAAGCAGCTCTGATCAGCTTCTTCTCCTGGAAACAGTCGCCGATCAGTTGTAATCCCACAGGCAGTCCGTTCTCATCCTGTCCACAGGGAATACTGATAGCGGGCAATCCAGCCAGATTCACGGAAATTGTGTAGATATCCCCCAGATACATCTTGATCGGATCCGCCAGACTCTCCCCCAGCTTGGGAGCGGTGGAGGGAGCCACCGGCCCCAGGATCACGTCATATCGGGAAAAAGCTCTGTCAAAAGCCTGCTTGATCAGCGCCTTTACACGCAGAGCCTTCAGATAGTAAGCATCATAATAGCCTGAGCTGAGCACGAAAGACCCCAGCATAATACGCCTTTTTACTTCCGCGCCAAACCCTTCCGAACGAGTCTTTTTGTACAGGGAATGGAGTTCTTGCGTTTCCCCGGTTCGATATCCGTATTTGATGCCGTCAAAACGCTCCAGATTGGAGCTGGCCTCCGCTGCCGCGATGGTGTAATAGGCCGGAATCGCGTACTCCACCAGGCTCAGATCAAACTCCTCCACCACAGCGCCCTGCGCTTTCAAGACCTCCGCCGCCTTTAAGACCGCCTCCCTGACCTCTGGATCCAGTCCTTCACCCAGATAATCTTTTGGGATCCCGATGCACATTCCCGAGACATCCGCTTCCAGAGCCTTTGTGAAATCAGTATCCTCTCTCTTTATGGAGGTGGAATCTTTGCTGTCACAGGAGGCGATCGCCTCCAACACAACCGCGCAGTCCGTCACATCCTTGGTCAGCGGCCCAATCTGATCCAATGAAGAACCGTAAGCGACCAACCCATACCGAGACACAGTCCCATAAGTGGGTTTCATTCCCACCACACCGCAGTAAGATGCCGGCTGGCGGATCGAGCCGCCCGTGTCGGAACCCAGCGCAAAAAAGCACTCTTTCCCCGCCACAGCCGCCGCAGAACCGCCGGAGGAACCGCCCGGCACATGTTCCGTGTTCCTGGGGTTTCTCGTCACCCCATAATAAGAGGTCTCTGTGGTGGAACCCATGGCAAATTCGTCCATATTGGTCTTTCCGATGAGCACGGCGCCCGCCTTCTCCAGATTGCGCACGGCCTCCGCCGTGTACGTGGGCACAAAATTGCTCAGAATCTTGGAGGAACAGGTGGTCAGCATCCCCTTTGTGCAGAGATTGTCCTTGATTGCCACTGGCACGCCGGCCAAAGGCCCCTGCAGCTCCCCCGCCAAGATGCGCTTTTGCACTTGCGCGGCTCTCTCCAACGCGCCCTTTTTGTCGATCGTCACATAACAGTGATAGGTCGCTTCCGTTTTGTCTATCTGCTCCAGCACAGCCTCCATCGCCTCCACGGCGGTGGTACGCCCCTCCCTGATAGCGCGGGCAAGCTCCGCCGCCGTATATGATAAGATACTCATAGCCGTTTTCTCCTTCACTCAAATGTCCTGGGCGCCATAAACATGCCGTCCTTCTCCCCCGGAGCGTTCTTTAAGATATTTTCCCGATCGTCTCCGTTTGTGACCACGTCCTCCCGAAACACATTCTTCACAGGAAAAACATGGGACATGGGTTCCACCCCCGAGGTGTCCAGCTCGTTGAGCTTACCGATATATTCCAACATATTCCCCATATCTTTTTTGGCCTGCTCCCTCTCCTCGTCGGACAGTTCCAGCTTCGCCAGAATCCCTACATATTCTATCGTCTCGTCACTGATCATCGCTGCCTTCCTTTCTCAACCCCGCACTTTAATGTGCGCTTCCCTGAGCTGCTGCTCCGTCACTTCCCCGGGCGCGCCGCACATTAAATCCTGGGCGTTGCCGTTCATGGGGAACGCGATCACCTCTCGTATATTCTCTTCCTCCCGCAGCAACATGATCATACGATCCACGCCGGGCGCCATCCCCGCGTGCGGCGGCGCTCCAAATTGAAACGCCTGATACAGCGCGCCAAATTTGCTCTGCAGGGTCGCCTCGTCATATCCGGCGAGGGCAAACGCCTTTTTCATAATCTCGATATCGTGGTTGCGCACTGCGCCGGAGGAAAGTTCCACGCCGTTGCAGACGATATCATACTGATATGCCAGCACATCCAGCGGATCCTTGGTATTGAGCGCCTCCAATCCGCCTTGAGGCATGGAGAAAGGATTGTGGGTAAAACAGATCGTCTTGGTCTCCTTGTCCAACTCATACATGGGAAAATCGTTCACATAACAAAAGCGGAACGCCTTCTCCTCACAAAGTCCCAGCTTCTGTCCCAACTCATTCCGCAACTGGCCCGCATAATAATTTGCCCGCTCCTCCTTGTCGGCAATAAAGAAAATCGTATCCCTCGCCTGCAGAGCGGCCAGCTCGGCCAGCTCCCTCTTTAGTTCTTCCGGAATAAACTTGTCGATCGGCCCCTTGTAGGAGCGATCCTCTTCCACTTCCAGATAACCCAGGCCGCCCATGCCAAGTCCCGTGGCAAAGGCAAGCAATTTCTCGTGAAACCCTTTGGACATTTCCGCATGCACTTTGATGGCGCGGACTGTCCGCCCCACAAAAGGCTTGAAAGAGCATTTCTGGAAGAAGTCCGTCACATCTATAATGCGCAGCGGATTGCGCAGATCCGGCTTGTCCGTTCCAAATTCCAGCATCGCCTGTCTGTAGCTGATCACAGGATAGGGTGCCTTCGTCACCTCGTAACCCTGGGGCGCAAATCTGGAAAAAGTATCTGACAACACTTCTTCTCCCACACGGAACACATCCTCCTGGGTGGCAAAACTCATCTCAAAATCCAACTGGTAAAATTCTCCCGGAGAGCGGTCTGCTCTGGCGTCCTCGTCGCGGAAACAGGGCGCGATCTGAAAATATTTGTCAAAACCGGACGCCATCAAAAGCTGTTTGTACTGCTGGGGAGCCTGGGGCAGAGCGTAAAATCTGCCCTTAAACTTCCTGGAGGGCACGATATAGTCCCTCGCCCCTTCCGGCGAGGACGCGCACAAGATCGGCGTCTGGATCTCCAAAAAACCCATCTCCGTCATCTTCTGCCGCAAAAAAGAGATCACCTGAGAACGGAATATCATGTTATCCCGCACCTTGGCGTTCCGCAGATCCAGGTAGCGGTATTTCAGACGCACATCCTCTCGGATCTCTTTCGAGGTCATAATCTCAAAGGGAAGCTGCTGGTACACTCGCCCCAGCACGGTGATCTCCTGTGCTTCCAGCTCTATAGTACCGGTCGGAATCTTGGGATTGTAGGTGTCCTCATCCCTTTTTTCCACCAGTCCCTTGACAGACAGGCACATCTCCTTCGTGATTCCGGACAGCAATTCCGATCTGCGAATCACTACCTGAAGCACTCCGTACATATCTCTGAGGTCAATAAAAGACACGCCGCCATGGTCGCGGATATTTTCCACCCATCCCGCCATCTGCAAAGTTTTTCCAATATGTTGTTCACTGATTTCTTTCATTGTAATGTCTCTGTACATAAGCTACCTCATTTCTGCGTTTTATGCTTTGATCTATCTCTCTGAAAATTTTTACTGGATCCACCCCCAGGTGAGCGCCAGAAATTCTCCCAAAAAGTACATTCCCCGCAGCCATACCAGAACCGCTGCACTATAGAACATCCAAAACAAGTCTCCGCGCTCTTGTATGATCTTTCTCGACATGGACAGAATCACACAGATCAACAGGATCATCGTGCCAAAAGTCGCCCGATCGGGATAATGCGGGGACAGGATCATGGCTCCCCAGGACAACAGCGCACAGAAAAGCAATGCCAGACTGCGCCTTCCGATTGTCAATTTCAAGACGCCCTTTCCCACGATCAATACAAACACGGTGATCAAAAGTGTGGGAAACAGATACTCCACCGCCGCCCGACTCTCCGCATAGCACCGCAGAAACAGACGCCACAAAAGACCGTACTGCTCTTCTCCCGCCTGCGCGCTCCTCACAAAATTACCAGGCGCTATCACCACCATCACGCTGCCGATCAGACAGGCCAGATTACCCAAGATCATCCAGAGCGATATCTTGCGCCGCTCTTTCCAGGCGAACCATACCACTCCCACGCTGACACACCACAGGGCAGGCCCCATATTTTCATTGCTCCATCCCGCCAGTACACCCAGCGGAATGATAAAAAGCGTAATGCCGGGAATATGCTTGACCGTACTTACTTTTGTTTTCGTATCCGGCAGCTCTCTCAGATAACAATATAGATATAATAAGACAAACACCGTAATATAGAGGTAATTTGCCGCGCCCGCCTGCCAGAACATGCTCATTTTCCAGTTGGCATTGAGGCCTAGGCTCATCCCCGTCGCCGCAAAAAGCGCAAAAAACGCCCCCTTGCCTTTCTTCACTCCCGCCGTCAGACAGACCGCTCCCGCCAACAAAAAAGTCACCAGCACATTGAGACAGTCCGCCGCCTGCTCCCCCGCAAGCAGCGTTAATTGCAAGATCCCATGAGTCATGCTTCGTCCGCCCCAGTTTTGGTAATGCCAAATCTGCGCCTCCACAATGTCCCAAAGATTTCTGATCGGTTCCTCGGAAGATAATTTTGTGGAATACCAAAGATCGTCCATCATAAAAGGAACCGCCCTGTGCGTGAGGTACAAAATAACCGCCGATGCAAACAATAACAGGTAGGTCGCCAGCTTCCAAATACGGTATTGCTTTTCTTTTTCGCTCATGCCACCCATCCTGTCACATATTTTTGATACGGTCTACCGCCTCCACCGTGTTCTCATAACTTCCAAACGCAGTCAGACGGAAATAGGTCTCTCCACTTGGCCCAAAACCGGATCCGGGCGTACCCACCACATGAACCTTATCCAACAGATAGTCAAAAAATTCCCAACTAGTCATGCCGTTCGGCGCTTTCAGCCAGATATAGGGGGCGTTGATACCGCCGGATACGGTGTACCCCGCTCCTTTCAACCCATTGTAAATATAACGGGCATTGTTCATATAGTATGCGACCTGTTTTTGCAGTTGTTCCCTGCCCGCCTGCGTGTATACGGCGGCTCCGGCGCGCTGCACGATATAAGGCGCCCCGTTGTACTTGGTTCCATGACGTCTCGCCCACAGTTGATGAAGGGATACGCCGTCCGCCTTAAGATCCTTGGGAATCACAGTGAACCCCAGCCTCACTCCGGTAAACCCTGCATTTTTGGAGAAGGATCGAAATTCTATGGCGCACGCCCGCGCGCCCTCACATTCGTAGATACTGTGCGGCACATCCGGCTCGGAAATATACGCCTCGTAAGCCGCGTCATAGAGAATGACCGCTCCAACCTTGTTCGCATAATCCACCCACTCCTGCAGCCGCGCTTTGCTGATGGCCGCTCCGGTAGGATTGTTGGGAAAACACAGATAGATCAGATCCGGCGTCTCCTTGGGGAGCTCCGGCGCAAAGTCATTCTCCCTGGTACAGGGCATATAGATGACATTGCTCCAAGTCTCTGTCTCGGGATCATACGTGCCGGTTCTGCCCGCCATCACATTGGAATCCACATAGACCGGATAGACCGGATCACAGACCGCAATACGATTCTCCAAACTGAATATCTCCTGAATATTACCGCAGTCACATTTTGCGCCGTCGGAGACAAAGATCTCATCCGCGTCGATCTCGCATCCCCGCGCCCGATAATCCTGTTCTGCGATGGCATCCCGCAAAAACTCATATCCCAGATCAGGAGCATAACCGCGAAACGTCTTGGCATCCGCCATCTCATCTACCGCGCCGTGCAGCGCATCAATGATCACCGGCGCCAAGGGCTGTGTCACATCCCCTATCCCAAGGCGAATAATGTCTGCCTCGGGATGCGCTTCGCTGTACTCTCTCACCTTTCTGCCAATGGTGGAAAACAGATAGCTTCCAGGCAGTTTCAAATAATTCTCATTTACTTTGACCATAATCTATTCCTTTCTCTGGGGTTTCTATCTCCCCCTCAAATACCACCGTTGCGGGGCCCGTCATGTACAGCACATCGTTCGCCCGATCCCACTGTATCTCCAACTCTCCGCCCAACAGTCTGACCGTGACCTTCTCCTCCGTCAGACCGTTCAAAACGCCTGCCACCACAGTGGCGCAGCATCCGGTTCCGCAAGCTAACGTCTCTCCGCTTCCGCGCTCCCACACCCGCATAAAGACGGTCTGTCTGTCCAACACTTCCACAAATTCCGTGTTGGTCCGATTGGGAAACCTCTCGTGATGCTCAAACTTTGGCCCGATCTGCTCCAGATCCATCCCCGCCACGTTCTCCGCAAAGATCACGGCATGGGGATTCCCCATAGACACACAGGTCATGCGATACTCTTTTCCGTTCACCAAAATGGGCACATTCACCGCCTGTTCTCCCTCCGTCTTCACGGGGATACAAGATGCCTCCAAAATAGGTTTTCCCATGTTGACGCGCACCTTTTTTACTTCGCCGCGCCCGCCCTGCGGCGCCGGCTCCACCATAAGCTCCAACCTCTTGATCTGTCCGCAGCTCACCACCGTAAACGCGGTTTGATCCGTCAGTCCCTTTTCATATACATACCGGCCCACACAGCGGATCCCGTTCCCGCACATTTCCGCCCTGCTGCCGTCCGCATTATACATCTCCATCTCAAAATCCGCCGCGTCGCTTCGATTGATAAAGATCACTCCGTCTCCGCCGACGCCGAAATGTCGGTCGCTCAGCCTCTTTACAAGCTCCGGCTTATCCTGCGCCGATATCTTTTCTTTCGCACCGTCTATATAAATGTAATCATTTCCACAGCCCTGCATTTTGGTAAACTTCATCGGACCGCCTCCTCCACGCTTCTTGCTTCTATACACATTATAACGGTTTTCCCATATTTTTCAAGCAAAACGATCATCCGCCCATCATGGCTAACACCATCTGCGCCGTCTCCACCATATTGGTGCCGCTGTCCATACTGCACTTTTGAATATAGCGGTGCGCCTCCTCCTCCGTCATATGATTGCGCGTCTTTAGCACCTCTTTCGCCTCCTGCAGAATCTTTTTCTCCTCACTGCTCCACACTCTGGGTTTCTCTCTGCGTTTCCGTCTGCGGCGTCCTATGCCCTCTGACAACATATTTAAGGTAGCGATCAGCTCCACCGTTTTCAGCGGCATGGCGAGACACATGACATTGCTTCCGTAACACTGGCTGATCAGATTGCGGGAGGCCATAAGCAGCATCTCAAAACCGGAGGGAAGACACTCTCTAAGCTCTGTATACATCATATCCACCAACTTGTAACTGCACACCACAATCCCGTCGTTGAGACCTTCGGCAAGACTGATCGCCTGCGCTCCCGTGGTACAGACGCCAGTCACATGAAAGCCATTTCTCACCATCACACTCTTGATCCCCTTGGCGTCCTCTATCCTCGGCAGAGCCACTATAATCGTTGTCACATGCTCACCTCCTTCGCCGGATATTCCCAAAAACAGCCTTAATACTTATAGAGGTATTGCGCGATCTCCCACTCGGATACCTGAGAACGATATTCCTGCCATTCCTTTTTCTTGGCGGCAATGTAGTGTCTGGCAATATGATCTCCCAGCACACCCTGTATAAAAGCGTCCTTCTCCATCTCCTCCACAGCGCCCAGGAGCGTGTCCGGCAGCCTGTCGATCCCTTTCTGCAGCCGCTCCTCCTCTGTCATGGCAAACACATTGCCACTGATATTTTCGGGAGGCTCGATCTGATTCACAATGCCATCCAGTCCCGCGCGCAGGCAGACCGCCAATGTCAGATAGGGGTTTGCCGCGGAATCCGGACTTCTCAGTTCGATACGGGTATTTCCTCCGCCTACTATGGAAGGGATCCTGATGAGCGGACTCCTGTTGGTGGCGCTCCAGGCGATATACACAGGCGCTTCAAAACCGGGCACCAGCCGCTTGTAAGAATTGACCAGCGGATTGGTGATCGCAGCCATCCCCTTGATATGCCTCATCAACCCGCCAATGAAATAGTACGCCTCCTTGCTCAGTCCCAGCGAATCCTGGGGATCCTCAAATATATTTTTTCCATCTTGGTGCAGCGACATGTTGATATGCATCCCCGACCCGTTGACACCGTATCTGGGTTTTGGCATAAAAGTGGCGTGCAGTCCGCAGCGCTTGGCGATGGTGCGCACGGCAAGTTTGAAGGTCATAATATTGTCCGCAGTATGCAGCGCCTCGTCATAGCGCAGATCAATCTCATGCTGCGCAGGAGCGATCTCATGGTGGGACGCCTCGATCACAAATCCCATCTCCTCCAACGTCATAACCATATCCCGCCTGGCATTTTCTCCGAAATCTAATGGTCCCACATCAAAATACCCCGCCTGCTCCAAAGTCGTCACCGTAGGCTTGGCATTTTCATCCGTGTCAAACAGGAAAAACTCACACTCCGGCCCCACCTGGAAGGTGTAACCCATCTTCTGCGCCTCTGCGATCGCCTTTTTCAGAATATAGCGGGAGTCGCCCTCGAAGGGCTCCCCGTTAGGCCGATAGATGTCGCAGATCATCCTGGCCACTTTGCCCTGCTGGGGCCTCCAGGGGAAGATCTCAAATGTGGAATAGTCCGGATGCAAATACATGTCGGACTCCTCGATGCGCACAAATCCGTCGATCGCAGAACCGTCAAACGTGCACTTATCGTCCAACACCCGCTCCAACTGACTTGCCGTGACGGCGATATTTTTCAGATTGCCAAACATATCGGTAAACTGTAGGCGGATGAACTCCACATCCTCGTCCCGTACAAGTCTGACGATGTCTTCTCTGGTATAGTTTTCCATACTCTTGCCTCCATTTTTTATCGTTCCAAATCCATAAAAGGTATTCTTACTCCATCGTAAGAACACCTTTGTCCTGTTACTCATCATAGCAACCGCCCTATGGTTTGTCAATAGAAATCTGATCTCGAACAATATTTCCGAATATTCTTACTTTCCCCCGCATATCCTTTAGTAATAATAGATTCTAAGGAGCAATACCTATGAGCGCAAAGACAAAAATCGTCGTACTCCATATGAAGGAATTGATCTATACAGGCATCTTCGCTGCACTTGGAATCCTGTTTGTGGTGCTGTTGGTGCTGATGTTTTTGCCGGACAAAAAGGGGGGCGGCAAGGACGGCGCATCAGGCGGTCCTGAGAGCGGAGCGCCTGACTCCACACAGACAGCCTCAGAGGCAATCTACATACCCGGCATTTACACCACAGCGCTCGTGCTGGGAGGACAGACGGTGGATGTGGAAGTCATCGTATCCGCAGATTCCGTGACCTCTGTCAACCTGGTGAACCTGAGCGAGACCGTGACTACCATGTATCCCCTTTTGCAACCCACCTTCGACTCCATATGTGAACAGCTCTATGAGACACAATCCCTGGATGAAGTGACCTACTCGGCGGACAGCAAATATACCTCCCTGGTCCTGTTGGAAGCGATCCGCAACTCCTTGGAGAAAGCCTCCAAAGAAAGAGATTCCTTTGAAGAAAACTCCTCCCAAAGCGAACCCTCCCACAAGGCTTCCGGCAATGCCTGATTTTCTTGAAAGTAGCTGTCGCACCGTAACTGAGGACATAACAAATGTCATTGTGCCGATTACAACGCTCGACAAAATCACACAACATTGCCGGTTACTCAGCTCCAGTGGGGTAATTGTTCCCATGAGGAACCGTTGAAACACGTCGGTACTAATAGTAAACGTTGTTGACTATAGCTGACGTACTTTGTCAGCTTATGTACCGCTACGTGTTTCATCGAGCGAAAGCGTGTCCGAATGGGAATGATTACCCCACTGGAGCGTAACTTGCCATAACTTTCCGTATCATTCTGGCAGCCCAAAAAGACTGAACCGTTACGACAACTCCTTCTGCTCCAACTGTTCCATCCAGATGCGCACGCAGGCGTCAGAGGGCATACGCAAATCTCCTCTGGGCGACAGCGCCACACTTCCCACCTTGGGCCCGTCAGGCAGACAAGATCGCTTGAACTGCTGCGCAAAAAACCTCTTATAAAAGACCTTCAGCCACTTTAAAATCACCATCTTATCATACATACCATCGAAAGCCTTGATCGCCACCCGATAGACTTTCATCGGCTCAAAGCCGCAGCGAAGCATATAGTACAGGAAAAAGTCGTGAAGCTCATAAGGTCCCACCAAGTCCTCCGTTTTCTGCGAAATCTTGCCCTCCACCGGCGGCAGCAGCTCCGGACTCACCGGCGTATCCAGCACATCGGCCAGCACAGCCGCAAGCTCCTCGTTTCCGCAGGTATCCGCATAATATCTCACCAGATGGCGCACCAGTGTCTTGGGCACACCGGCGTTGACTCCATACATGGCCATATGATCTCCGTTGTAGGTGGCCCATCCCAAAGCCAACTCCGACATATCGCCGGTGCCGATCACCAGACCGTTCCACTGATTGGCAATATCCATCAACACTTGGGTGCGCTCCCTCGCCTGCGCATTTTCATAAGTCACGTCGTGATTCTCCGCATCCTGTCCGATATCCTGGAAGTGTCTAAGAACCGCCTCTCTGATGTCGATCTCCTTTAAGGTGCTTCCCAATGTCTGCGCCAGCTTGCAGGCATTGTCGTAAGTGCGGTCCGTGGTGCCAAAGCAAGGCATCGTCACCGCAAAGATCCCTTTTCTGTCAAGTCCCAACATATCAAATGCCCGCACTGTCACCAACAGAGCCAGCGTGGAGTCCAGACCACCCGAAATCCCCAGAACCGCCGTTTTCAAGCCTGTATGTTCATACCTCTTTTTGAGTCCATATGCCTGAATGGAAAGGATCTCCTCGCATCTTTTGTTCCGCAGTTGTTCCTCCTTCGGCACAAACGGAGTGCAGTCAAATATTCTCTCCAGTGCAGTCTCCTGCACTTGCAGCCTAAAGGGCATCACCTCATAGGCCAGATCCGGCTCCTTTCCAAAAGTTCCCATGCGCCGCCGTTCCCCCGCAATCCGCTTGATATCAATATCACTATAGAGAGTCTCTCCGGCAAACTGTTTGGACTGCGCTAAGATCGTGCCATTCTCCGCGATCATATTGTGTCCGCCAAAGACGAGATCCTGCGTGGACTCTCCCTCCCCCGCCGAGGCGTAGAGATAAGCACACACAAGCCTTGCGCTGGCGGACTTCACCAACATATCCCGATATTCATCCTTGCCCACTGTCTCGCTGGACGCAGAGAGATTGGCGATCACGGTTGCTCCCATGAGCGCGTGACTGGTCGCGGGAGGATTCGCCACCCACAGATCCTCACAAATCTCACACCCTACTACCAAACCGGGCAGATTGATGCACTCAAACAACAGGTTGGTTCCAAAGGGAATCTCCTTCCCATCCAGACAGAACGTCACTACCTGATGATTGCCTTCGGTAAAATGCCGTCCTTCATAAAATTCCGCATACATGGGAATATTGGCCTTGGGCACCATGCCCAGGATCTCACCATCCTGGAGAACCGCCGCCACATTGTAAAGCTTTCCTTCCCGCTCCACGGGCAGACCCACCAACACCAGGGCGTCCCTGCCTCGGGTGGCCTCCGCCACAGTCTTTAGCGCCTGCAGCGCCTCCTGCAATAACAAACTCTGCAAAAATAGATCCCCACAGGTATAGCCGGTCAGGCACAGTTCCGGAAAGACAAGGATCTTGGCTCCTCGGTCACATGCCTCCTTCAATTTCTCACAGACCGCCTGCGCGTTATGCTTTGTATCCGCCACCTTGATCTTCGGTGTGACTGCCGCCACTTTGATAAAACCCTGTCTCATAAATCTCCTTCAACTCCTCCACACTGAATGTATAGTTCGTATTGCAGAAATGACAATTTACCTCTATGTCCTCGCCCTCTTCTATCATGGCGCGCAGTTCCTTCGCACCGATGCTGACGAGTACCTTCTGAATCTTCTCCCTGCTGCAATTACAGGCAAAACGCACCGGCATCCGCTCGGACACTTGGGGAGAGAGTCCCGCAAGCAAAACTTCCAGGATCTCCTCCGGTCCCTTTCCCTCCTCTAAAAGAGTGGTGACCGCACTGATTCCGGCAAGATTTTGCTCCAATTTCTCTATGACCGCCTCCTCCGCAAAAGGCATCAGTTGAATGATAAAACCGCCTGCCTGACGGACCGTATTATTCTTTTCCATGAGAACGCCCAACCCCACTGAGGAGGGCACCTGCTCCGAGGCCGCAAAATAATAGGTCAGATCTTCCGCGATCTCTCCCGTCTGAAGATCAGTCTGCCCCACATAAGGTTCTTTCATTCCCAGATCCTTACATACGCTCAGATAACCTTTTCCTACCGCCCCCGACACATCCAGCTTGCCGTTTGGCTTGGCAGGCAGAATCACATCCGGCACATCGGCATAACCCTTCACATTTCCGCAGGCGTCCGCGGTCACTGTGAGACCGCCCGCCGGACCGTCTCCCTTGATCCTAAGCGTCAACAGATCCTTCTCTCCCTTTAACATAGCGCCCATCATAGCGCCTCCCGTGAGCAGCCGTCCCAACGCCGCCGTCATCACGGGACTGGTATTGTGAGACTGTCTCGCCTTTTCCGCCACCCCTCTGGAAGTGCATGCGAAAGCTCTGATCTGCGCGTTCGCCGCTGTGGCGCGAATCAAATAATCAGTCATTTTTTCCATGCTCCCTTACTACCATATAAATTCTCTCGCTCTCCTTCGTCACAGTCCCTCCGGTATCCGCGTCCAAAATCTCCACGATCTGCATACCTGCCCGCTCCGCCAGACGCTTCATCTGCTCCGCGCTGTATCCTCTCTGAAAATGAGTCTCCGCAAAACGTTTAAACAGCTCGTCCCGCTCCCGCACAAACACGGTCACATCATATTCGTTGACACCGCTCTCCTCATCATAAAAATTTTCCCAGATAAAACTACATTCTTCCCTGTTCTCCGCTATAGTGGCATCCCCGATGACTTCGCGGTACTTATAGTCCGTGTTAAAATCAAAAATAAAGATTCCACCCGGATACAAATAATTGTTCACCAAGGAGAATATCTGCAAAAGCTCGTCCTCCTCCAGAATATAATTGAGCACATCGCACACGCTGACCACAGTTCCCACCGTGCTGTACAATTCCAACTCCCGCATATCCTGATTCAGATACCAAATATCCGCTCCGCTCGCGGCTTTTTTGTTCATGGCCACATTCAGCATGGACGCGGAATGATCCACACCGATCATGTCATAACCTTTCTGATATAAAAGCTCCGTGAGCGCTCCCGTACCGCAGCCCAGATCTACCACCAGATCCCGCTCAGTTCCAAGCGCATCCTCCGCCGCCCGCCCGGGTCTGGACACACCATATTTCTCTATTGTCTCCGCAATCCGCTCACACCACTGTCCGTAGGGTGTCTCATCCATAAATATGTCATACACCTGGGCAAAATCCGAGTATGCTTCGGATACCCCGCAATCTCTTTCCCTTGGCATGTTCTCCTCATTTCCTATCTTCGGCACGATGTCAGAACATTGCGCCCAGCGCGTCAAATACTCCCAGGCTCCCGATTCCCATGATGACTCCGGCCAGAATCACACCCAAAAGCACGGCTGTCACGCTTGACTTGAAATCCATATCCAAAAGACTTGCCGCCAACGTACCAGTCCAGGCTCCGGTTCCGGGGATGGGAATCCCTACAAACAACAGAAGCGCCACAAACAATCCTCTCCCGGCCTTTTCCTGCAGTTTCTTGCCTCCCTTATGTCCCTTTTCCAGACAGAAGGAGAAAAACTTTCCGATCACAGGCTTATCCGCCCCCCACTCCAGCACCTTCCGCGCAAAGAGATAAATGATCGGCACGGGCAGCATATTGCCCACCACGCACACAATATAACTGGGCAATAACGGCAGTTCCAGCAACACCGCTATGGGAATCGCCCCTCTCAGCTCTATCAGGGGCACCATGGAAACAAAAAAGATAAACAAATATTTCTCTAACATACTTTTTCTCCTCTATTCTACTCTATTTACCCTGTATTCTTCCAACAAATTATTTACACAAAATACTCCTAAGCGCCTCCGTCAGGCTCTTCATCTCCTTGTCCGTGCCCACGGTGATCCGCAGGTAATTGTCGATCCTTGACTTATTCCAATAGCGCACGTAAATGTCGCGTTCGCGCAGTCTGGCAAAAATCTCCGCGGCGGGAACACTCTCATGGGAAGCAAAAATGAAATTGGCGGCCGAATCCGGAAACGTAAAACCCAACTCCCGAAGTTCTCCCTTTGCCCACTCCCTGGTGGCCATGATCTTGTCCCTGACAGTGCGGAAATAGGCATCGTCCCGCACAGCTTCCACCCCAAGCGCCTGGGCCGGAAGATTCATGGTATAAGAGTTGAAGGAATTTTTCACATCGTTCAGGAAACGGATCAGTTTCTCATTTCCAATGGCAAAGCCGATCCTCAGTCCCGCCATGGCGCGGGATTTGGAAAAGGTCTGCACCACCAGAAGGTTCTCGTATTTTTGCAGAAGCGGCAATGCGCTGACTCCTCCGAAATCAATATATGCTTCATCCACGATCACGATTACATCCCGATTCGCTTCCAGAATCTCCTCCACCACATCCAATCCTTCCAACAATCCGGTGGGCGCGTTGGGATTGGGAAAGATTACCCCGCCGTTTGGCTGCCTGTAATCTTTTGCGCGGATATGCCAATCCTCATCCAGCGCACAGGTCTTGTAGGGAATACGATACAGATCCGCCCACACATCATAAAACGAATAGGTCACATCCGGAAACAGAATGGGTTTCCCGCTGTTAAAAAAGGTCAGAAAAGCCATGGACAGCACATCGTCGGAACCCACTCCCACAAACACTTGCTCCTTTTTCACACCATAGTAAGACGCCAATGCCTTCACCAAAGGCGTCCCGCCTGCGTCCGGATAAAGCCGCAATGTGTCCCACGCAAGCCTCTCCGCAAGCTTCGCCACTCCGGGCGCCGGCGGATAAGGACACTCATTTGTGTTCAGTTTGATCATCTTCTCTTTATTGGGTTGTTCTCCCGCCACATAGGGAACCACCCTGCGCACATTGTCTTCCCAGCTCATCATTACCTCTCGTTTCCTGTGTCAAAGACACATTCTTCCTCTCCGTTTTCTATCTCAGCCAGTTTTCGTCTGTAACCTTCCGCCTCCCGGGCCATATGCAGGGCCTCGTAACATCTGACCAACCCCTCCAAAGGTTCTCTCTCCCCCGCAACTTTCTTCAGCACCGGCGCTGTCTCATAGGCAGCGTTGTAATACCAGATAACCGCCTCCTCATAGTCGCCTTGTTCCTCATAGAAACGCCCCAGTTCCCAGCATACCTCAGAACATTCTTCCCCGGCGATGACCTTGGAGGCGTACTTGAAAAAGTCTGTGACATCCCCCGCCAGCCTTGCGGCTCTCGCTGCCACCAGACAACCCGCCGTCACTTCCTGCGGACTCCGTTCCACATCCGCCGCCGACTGCCGGAAAAAGTCTCTCGCCAGCATAAAATCTTTTGTTTCACCCGCCAGAAACAACTCTCTCGCATACAAATCATACAGTCTGCCGGAAAGTCTCACTCCCCGTTCGGTCTGCTTTCGGAAATTCTCCAAATCACGCTTTCCGTGACTCTGCTGCGGCATATGCCAGATCACGATATCACTGTCGTACACCACCGGCATGAGGCGCACCGTCTCATGGATCGGATCCTCCCACACAAATCCTCTCTCGCGTTTAAACAACTTAGGACGATATTCCTCGTCATAATTGTACACCGTGCCAAAGCAAAGCTGATTGCCATACTTCATCTGCACAATCTCCACTTCCAGCAGCAGGTTCTCCTTCAGCGCACGAAACCGCTCTCTGTTCTCTTCCGAGAGCACCTCGTCCGCATCCGCCGAGTAAATATATTCCATGCCCGCCTTGGAAAAGGCAAAATTGCGCGCCGCAGCAAAATCGTCTATCCACTCAAAATCATAGATCCGGTCTGTGTACGCGGCGGCGATCTCCTTGGTTCTGTCGTGTGAACCGGTGTCCACAATGATCAACTCATCCATCAAATCCGCCACACTGTCCAGGCATCTCGCCAAAATCTTTTCTTCATCCTTCACGATCATACAAAGAGAAATCGTAATCATACTCTCTCACTCTCCGCGGAGCACAACAGATACTCCGACACAACTTAAGTCCCTTTAAAGGACTTTTGACAGAAATTCCTGCAATCTGGGACTTTTGGGCGCGTTGAAAAACGCATGGGGTTCATTTTCCTCCATGATATTTCCCTCGTCCATGAACACAACCCTCGTGCCAACCTCTCTGGCAAACCCCATCTCATGCGTCACCACCACCATGGTCATGCCGCTCTCCGCCAGTTCCTTCATCACTTCCAACACTTCTCCCACCATCTCGGGATCCAGCGCCGAGGTTGGCTCGTCAAACAACATCACCTTCGGATTCATGGCAAGGGAGCGCACGATGGCGATTCTCTGCTTCTGTCCCCCGCTTAAGGAGGCCGGATAAGCGTCCGCCTTCTCCGCCAACCCTACTCTCTGTAGCAGTTTCAGGGCATTTTCCTTTGCCTCCGTCTCTCCCATGAGCTTCAAAGTCACAGGCGCAAGTGTCACATTCTGCATGATTGTCAGATTGTTGAACAGATTAAAATGCTGAAACACCATCCCCATATGTCTGCGGATCTCATTGATATCGACCTTGGGTGCCGTGATATCCTGTCCGTCAAACCACACTTCGCCGCTGCTTGGCCTCTCCAACAAATTCAAACAGCGTAAAAAAGTGCTCTTGCCGGATCCGGAAGGCCCGACCACCACAATTTTCTCGCCCTGATTGATATGATAATTTACTCCCCGCAGTACATGATTGGCGTCAAATTTTTTGTGCAGATCCTTAACGATTATCACTCTTACGCAGCCTCCTCTCCAGCTTTGCCAACAATATAGTCAAAATCTTGATGATCACAAAGTATATTATCGTCGCGCCAATTAACGGCGTAAATGCGTCAAACAGAGTGGATGTCATCTGATTGGCTACCCTGGTCAGATCGCTCAGACTCACATATCCCACAATGGCAGTCTCCTTGATCAACACAATAAACTCATTGCCCAGAGGCGGCAGGATATTTTTAAATGCCTGAGGCAGCACAATATAGCGCATGGTCTGAAAGTTATTTAACCCCAGAGACCTCCCTGCCTCCGTCTGTCCCTTGTCCACCGCCAAAATTCCTGCCCTGACAATCTCCGCCACATAGGCTCCAGAATTGACGCCAAAAGTAATGCTGGCCACCAGGATGCCGTTATGACAATTTTTCAGCACCACAAACCACATGATCAACAGTTGCAGCACAGAGGGCGTGCCGCGTATGATGTCTATGTAGATATTGGCGATGCGCGAAAGCAGCGTCGGCTTGCCATTGCTCTTGGTGGAAATCTTCATAAAAGCCACGATCGTGCCGATAATGATACCCAGAATGGCCGCAAAAAACGCCACCCGCATCGTCACGCTCAGACCGCTTACATAGATCCGCCACCTGTCCTTCTCGATAAACGCGGCGTTTATATGCCTCCAGATCGATTCAAACCACTCCATCTCTTTTCCTCTTCTTTCTGCAGTCTTTGCATCCTCCGACTACTTTTAAACATGGACATATCTTTGTAATTGTACCAAAAAGAGGATAAAGGCACAAGCCATTATCCTCTTTTTTGAAGTTTTTACGCAATATTTTATTATAAAGCCGATCATTTCAATCATTCTTTGACCGTATTTTGCTTCACTCGAACTTCCGGATTCCTCAGTCGTCCGCCCCGATGTACTCCTCAACCAGAGCGTCAAAGGTGCCGTCCTCGATCAGCTCAGCGAGAGCAGTGTTGATCTGCTCCAGCAGAGCGCTGTCCTTGGGAACCGCGATCGCATAATACTCATCCCCAAAATCAAACTGCTCGCCTGCCAAAGCCTTGATCTGCCCCGCAAACTTGCTCTCAAACACCTGCGCGGGGTTCTTGTCGATAATGACCAAATCCACCCTGCCATTGATCAAATCATTCACAGCGTCCACCGCTTTGTCATAGCGGCTTACCGTCGCATCCGCGATATCGTCGGTAGCGATAAAATCACCAGTAGTGCCAAGCTGCACGCCGATCTTCTTGCCAGCCAAGTCCTCTGCGGTGGAAATGTCAGAGTCAGCGGGTACAATCACATACTGCACAGCCTCATAGTAGGAATCAGAAAAATCTACCGACTGCTTGCGCTCATCGTCTACCGTCATACCTGCGATCGCCACGTCGATCTTGTTGCCCACGGCAGCCACTAGCGCATTAAACTCCATATCCTGCACTTCCACTTCCAACCCCAGCTTCTCACCGATCGCCTTGATCAGGGCAATGTCAAAGCCGTCGGGCGCGCCGTCGTCTCCCAGGTACTCAAAGGGAGGGAATGCCGCGTTGGTGCCTGCGATCAACTTACCCTCCTCCAGGGTAACTCTATCCACATTGCCGCTCGTCTCCTTGTTCCCGCACGCTGCCAAGGCCGCCACACACACAACCAGTGCCAAAACCAATGTCAATCCTTTTTTCATATATGTTCCTCCTCGCTTTTGCCGGTAGCGTCAAAACTACCTTTTTTGCCGCTGTGGCAGCCGCATGATAACAATTTCAGCCATACCACGACCGCCCCATCAGTTTCTTGATTCCCGCGAGCAATGAGCCAAGTGCCATGCTTGCATGAGCATTTGGCGAA
>JAMPHU010000046.1 GCA_023663225.1 Candidatus Gastranaerophilales bacterium | reverse complement strand
CCTTCGCGAATTTCTCGTCGCCTCTTCGCGACAAGTCGCTCAGAAATGGAGATTAGAAAAAAATATTTCAGAATAAGGAGTGAATCTGTATGGAGATCAGAAAAGCATGTGAACAGGATATCGGAGACATCAATAATCTGCTTTATCAGGTGTGTCTGGTACATCACAAGGGGCGTCCGGATCTGTTTAAATACGGAGCCAAAAAATATACGGATGATGAGCTTAAAAAGATCCTCCGCGACCCCGCGCGGCCCATTCTGGTGGCGGTCGATGAAGATCAGCATGTCTTAGGCTACGCTTTCTGCGTGTTTCAAGAGCATAAGGGGGACAATGTCCTGACAGACATCAAGACACTCTACATAGACGATCTGTGCGTAGATGAAAAACGCAGGGGAGAGCATATCGGAAGCAGGATTTATGAAGCCGTCCTCTCCTTTGCGAGAGAGAACGGCTGCTATAATGTGACGTTAAATGTGTGGAGCGCCAACGAGGCCGCCATGAAATTCTATCAGGCGTGCGGCCTCAAACCGCAGAAAGTGGGCATGGAAACGATCCTGTAGCCTCCGCGGACATCACACAAAATCAAAGATACTGATCTGGTTGGACTCCGGCAGTTTCCCCAACAGGCCCAAAGTCCCCATCAGATCCGCTATGGTCTTGGAGACCTTGGTGCGCTGGATGAAGTCTTCCTTTGACAGGAAAGGGCCGTCCTTTGTGGCTTCCACGATAGCGTCCGCCGCCTTGTCTCCCAGGCCTTCAATACTGCTCAAGGAGGGCATCAGTTTCCCGTCTATGATCTGGAAGGCGCGGGACTGTGCCCTGAAAATATCGATGGGTTCAAACTCGAATCCTCTTGCGTACATCTCCTGCACCACCCGCATGTCGCCGTAAGCGTCCTTCTCCCTGTTGGAAAGCGTGTCCATGCGCTTTTTATAGTCCGCCATAATCCGCTCTAAATGCGCCTGCCCCTGGCACATGATCTCATAGGAGAACGCCTTGGCGCGGATGCTGAAAAATGCCCCGTAATAGGCTAACGGATAGTGGATCTTACAGTAGGCGATACGCCATGCCATCATCACATACGCCGCCGCGTGCGCCTTGGGGAACATATACTTGATCTTCTCGCAAGACCAGATGTACCAGTCGGGCACATTGTGATCCTCCATATCTTTTTTCCACTCCGTCCATTTGTCGCACTTTCCTTTTGCCACCGTCCCTTTTCTCACAGCCTCCATGATCTTGAAAGCCTTCTCCGACTCCACGCCCATCTGGATCAGATAGGTCATAATGTCGTCTCGGGTGCAGATGGCGGTGGAAATGGTGGCCTTACCCTCCTGGATCAAAGTCTGTGCGTTGCCCAGCCACACGTCGGTGCCGTGGGCCAGACCGGCGATGCGCACCAGATCGGAAAAAGCCTGGGGTTTCGTGTCGAGGAGCATCTGCATGGCAAAATCCGTTCCAAACTCCGGTATCCCCAAGGCTCCCAGCTTGCATCCCCCGATCTGATCCGGCGTGATGCCCAGCGCGTCCGTATTCTGAAACAGACTCATCACGTCCTTGCCGTCCAGCGGGATGGTGGTAGGTTCTCTGCCGGTCATATCCTGCAGCATACGGATCATCGTGGGATCATCATGCCCCAGAATGTCCAGTTTGAGCAGGTTGTGATCGATGGAATGATAATCAAAATGGGTGGTGACCGTGTCCGTGGTCATATCGTTGGCGGGGTGCTGCACCGGCGTGAAGGAGTTGATATCCTGCCCTATGGGCAGCACGATGATCCCGCCCGGGTGCTGTCCGGTGTTTTTGCGGACGCCGGTGCAACCCACCGCAAGGCGCTCCACCTCGCTGTTTCGCTTGTGGATCTCCCGCCCCTCATAGTATTTTTTCACATAGCCGAAGGCCGTCTTGTCCGCGATCGTGCCTATAGTACCCGCCCGAAAAGTCTGTCCCGCGCCGAAGATCACCTCCGTGTATTTGTGCGCCTTGGACTGGTACTCGCCGGAGAAATTCAGGTCGATATCCGGCTCCTTGTCTCCCTTAAATCCCAGGAAAGTCTCAAAAGGAATGTCAAATCCGTCCTTGTGCAGAGGCTCCCCGCACACGGGGCACAATTTGTCCGGCATATCGATGCCCGCCTTGCCCGCATATGCCTTTACTTCCTCGCTGTCAAAATCCACATAGTGACATTTGCTGCAATAATAATGAGGGCTTAACGGATTGACCTCCGTGATGCCGGACATGGTGGCCACAAAAGAGCTTCCCACGGATCCCCTCGATCCCACCAGGTAGCCGTCCTCCACCGATTTCCACACCAGCTTTTGGGCAATAATGTACATCACCGCAAAACCGTTGGAGATAATGGAATTTAACTCTCTCTCAAGCCGCTCCTCCACGATCTTGGGCAGATGCTCCCCATAAATTTCATGCGCCTTATTATAACAAATATCCGTCAATGTCTTATCGCTGTCCGGAATCACTGGCGCGCACTTGTCCGGACGCACGGGGGCGATGGTCTCGATCATGTCCGCGATCATATTGGTGTTTTGAACCACCACCTCCCAGGCCTTGTCGCTGCCCAGATAGGCAAATTCCTCCAGCATCTCCTCCGTGGTATGCAGATACAGCGGCGCCTGTTTGTCCGCATCCTCAAAACCTCTGCCGTCCATAATGATACGGCGGTAAATCTCGTCCTCCGGATTCAGAAAATGCACGTCGCAAGTGGCCACCACAGGCTTGTGGAACTGTTCCCCCAACGCCACGATCTTTTTGTTGAGATTCTGGATGTCCTCCAGCGAATTGACCGCGCGTATCTTCTCTGAGGCGATCATAAATTGATTGTTGCCGCAGGGCTGTATCTCCAGATAGTCATAAAAACTCACGATTCGGGCGATCTGCGCGTCGCTTTGCCCATCCAACAGCGCTCTGTAAAGCTCGCCCGCCTCGCAGGCGCTCCCCAATATCAATCCCTCCCTGTATTTTAAGATCAGGCTTTTGGGAATCTTGGGCCTTTTGTTAAAATATTTCAGATGAGACTCGGACACCAGGCGGTAGAGATTGATGCGCCCCATATCGTTTTTGGCCAAAATGATGGCATGGTAAGAGGGCAGCTTGGCGATGGCCGAAACGCTCTCCTCCCCCATGGCGTTGATCTCTTTTAGTGTGTGTACGCCCCGCTTCTCCATCCTGCCGATAAATTTGACAAAAATCTCCGCGGTACACTCTGCGTCGTCCACCGCGCGGTGATGATTCTCCAGAGAGATTCCCAAGGTCTTGGCCACCGCGTCCAGCGTGTGCTTCGCCTGATTGGGCAAAAGCACACGGGCGATTCCCAGGGTGTCCACAGAGGTAAACTCCCGCGCGATCCCCTGTCTCTTACAGTTCTCGATCAGAAAGCTCATGTCAAATCCCGCGTTGTGCGCCACCATGACACAACCCGCGGAAAATTCCAAAAACTGCGGCAAAATCTCCTCGATCTTAGGAGCCTCCATCACCATTTCATCATTGATTCCGGTGAGTTTTTCAATTTCAAAGGGAATGGGCGTCTCGGGATTGACAAAAGTGGAGAAACGGTCCACGATCTTGCCCGCCGACACTTTCACCGCCCCAATCTCGATCATGCGGTTATTGACCGGGGAAAAACCGGTGGTTTCAATGTCAAACACCACGAAATCCTGTGTCAAATCCTGCCCTTTGTCGCCCGTCACGATCTCCTTCAGATCGTCCACCAGATAGGCTTCCACACCATAGAGGATCTTGAAGAAATCTTGTTTGTCGGGCGTCTCCTCCCCGGCCTCTCTGCGCTTGGCCTGCTCCGCCTTCCACAAGTCGTCCCACACATGTCCCGCATCTGTGAAACTCTGCACCACGCCATGATCTGTGATGGCGATGGCGCGGTGGCCCCACTTGTAGGCGCATTTCACAATATCTTTCGCCTCGGACACACCGTCCATCTCACTCATTTTTGTGTGACAGTGCAGCTCCACCCGCTTGTGGAGCGCGGTATCCTGCCGCTTTACGGTGAAATCCGGAATCTTTTTGATCCCCGCCAAAGAACCGATGGTCAGCTCATGGTCAAATTTATCCACCATGCAGATCCCCTTGACCTTGATAAAAGCGCCTTCCTTCAATTCCTTTGTAAGCTCGTCCACCTGCTCGTTTCGCAAAAACAACTTGACGGTCATGGTATCAGTAAAATCTGTCATATCAAAAATCACGATCGTCTTTTCGTTTTTAATCCCCCGCTTGTCCACCTTCAGCACCTTGCCATGGATGACCACCTCGCCCATCTCGCCGATCAGCTCCTCAATCTTCATGGCATCCTCCTCAAAATCCCGCCCGTAGATCACGTCGGGATTGTCGGAACGTTTTAACGCACCTCTTCCAAATTCGCTTTTTCTAAATTCGCCGCGCTTATACTCTCCTCTCCTGAACTCTCCCGCGCCGGAAAAGCTGCCTGCCGCGCCCCCCATCAGGACGCCTCCTTTTTTGGCTCCGCCCGCAAATGTCGCGGAAGCGCCTTTTTGCGCCGCCGATCTTCCCGCTCTGTCTGCGCCCCTGCCTTCCGCGGCCGCGCCGCTCTGATACGCTCCCGCTCCCTGGCCGCTCTGGGACGCTCCCATTCCTTGGTCTCCCTGGGACGCTCCCATCCCTTGGCCGCTCTGGAACGCTCCCATTCCTTGGCCGCTCTGGGACGCTCCCGTCCCTTGATCTCCCTGGTACGCTCCCGCTCCTTGGTCTTCCTGGTACGCTCCTGTCCCTTGACTTCCTTGAAAGGCTCCTGTCTCTTGACCTCCCCGGGACGTTCCCGCCCCTTGGGTTCTTCTGAGGCGACTGCTGATCTCCGCCACTCGCATCTGTATCTTGAGAGCTTCGTCCGCCTCATATTTGCTCTCCTGGGCTTCCCTGTAATCCACCAGCACGGACAGAGACAGACCGCAGCGCTCCACCAACACTTTCTCCAAGACCCGCACCAGCTCGCTCTCCTTGCTGCGCACCAACACGGAATCCTCCAACGTCAACAAAAGCTGCCCCTCCTTCGGATAATCCAGCTCTGCCGTGCGGAAGGCATTGTATTCGATATGGCTGTACTCCTTGAGCTCCTCCAAAATGCTGTCCCGATAGAGCTCTAAAAGCTTCTCTGGCGTGTACTGTGAGGAGAGTTCAAAACGCTCATAAATCTTGACTGTCAGATTCGCCTGCGGAAAAAGCTGCTTTTTGATCTCCCGCTCCGCAGTCCGGATATCCGGCTTCAGGATCAGTCTGGTGCTGAAGAGATAGATCCGCAGAAAATCTCTGCGCTTGGTGGCGGAGACCTTCTCCACCTGTGCCTGCTCCAAAATGTCATGGGTCGCCTGATTTAATTTTAAGGCCGGAAACACTTCAAAAAACGGTTTTGACATGATTACGATCTCCCATTATCCCAACGATCGAGTTCTTCTTTCAGCGCGCTCAACAATTCCCCCTCCGGCACCTTGCGGATGATCTCTCCCTTTTTGATGAGCAGGCCCTCGCCGATGCCGCCGGCCACGCCCAGATCCGCTTCCTTCGCCTCCCCGGGGCCATTGACTGCACAACCCATGACTGCCACCTTAATATTCAGCGGATAGTCTTCCACCAATTTCTCCACCTGGGATGCCAGTCCGATCAGATCGATCTGCGTTCTGCCACAGGTGGGACAAGACACCACCTCGATGCCGCTCTTTCGCAGTCCCAGCGTGCGCAAAATCAATTTGGCCGACTTAACCTCCTCCACCGGATCCCCTGTCAGTGACACGCGGATCGTATCGCCGATGCCCTGGTGCAGAATCAGTCCCAGGCCGATGGCGGATTTGATATTGCCGCTTTTCACGGTTCCGGACTCTGTGATGCCCACATGCAGCGGATAAGGGGTCTGTCCCGCCAACAGCTCATGGGCGCGCACACACATGAGCACGTCGGAAGACTTGATGCTGATGACCAGATTGTCATACCCCATGTCCTCGATCATATGTACTTTATGCAATGCGCTCTCCACGATTCCCTCCGCGGTGACGCCTCCGTATTTCTCCACCAGTTCCTTCTCAAGGGAGCCGCTGTTGACGCCCACGCGAATGGGAATCTCTCTCTCCCTGGCCGCGTCCACCACAGCCCGCACCTTGTCGGGACTGCCGATGTTGCCGGGATTGATGCGGATTTTGTCCGCTCCATTCTCCATGGCGGCGATCGCCATTTTATAGTCAAAGTGGATATCCGCCACCAGAGGAATATGAATCTGTTCCTTGATTTTTTTTAACGCTTTCGCAGCCTCCATCGTGGGCGCCGTGCAGCGAATGATCTCGCAGCCCGCCTCCTCCAGCCTTAAAATCTGCGCCACTGTGGCGGAAACGTCTTCTGTCTTCGTGTTCGTCATGGACTGGATCAAGACGGGATTGCCGCCGCCGATCACGCGCCCCCCAATGCGGACGCATTTCGTGCGCTCCCGAAAAGTCTCCGTCCTGATCGTATGGTCAATTTTTATCTGATTGTTCATAAAGTCTCCCTCTCCCAAAAATGTACTATTACCATTATAATCTCTTTGAGAAAGATTTACCAGTATAACTTCCCGTTTCCGCCCCATACTAATCCCATGATCACACATGCGCAAACTTCTGTCAAAACATGGGAAAACTGCATATTTATCTTTTTTCTTGGCTCCTTCGCCGGATATCTGTGGGAAGTGCTGCTCTTCTTTTTTCTGGAAGGACATTTTTACAACCGCGGGTTCTTCTACGGCCCCTGGCTGCCCGTGTACGGTTCGGGCGCGCTGCTCATCTTTCTCTCGCTCTACTCGCAGAGAAAAAGACTGCTGTTTTGCTTTGTCTGCTCCGCCCTGATCGGCGGCGTGGTGGAATTGTTTACGGGCCGACTGCTGCACACAGTCTTTTGTAGCCGCTATTGGGATTACACAGGACAATTTATGCACATAGGAGGCTATGTATGTCTGTATTCCGTGCTGGGGTTCGCTCTGGCCGGATCTTTGTTCACCTGCTATGCCGCTCCCTTTTTTCTCTCATGCTTTAGCCGGATCCCCAGACGGATACGTCGGGCGATCCTGTGGACAGCGGTACTTTTTTTCCTGGCGGACGCATGTATCTCCCTGATCGCTCCCAACCAAGGCCCCGGCGTCACCGATCAGGCATGGCGATCCGCGCCGAACATCTCACATGCACTTTTTTGAAAATACCCCGGACTGACCTGGTTGGCGCGCTTTGACACACACAACTGCATCAACAACCGATTGACCTCCTTCATACTAACCGTTTCCATACCCTGAATGTGACTCACTTTATCCGCAATCTGCCCGGCGGACTGCGGGTAAAGATCCAAAACCCGACAGACGGCCTCTAACGCGGACTCCCCCGCCGAACCGTTTTCTTCTGCACGCGTTTCCGCAGTCTCGACACTCGCTCCTTTGGAGTCGGCACACACTTGCGCTTCCGCAGCCTCAACACTCGCTCCTCCGATTCCGACGCTGTGTGCCGCGGCCTCTGCGATATCCTTCTCAAGCCTCTGCCAGGATAGATTGCGTTCTCTTGCAGACAACGCCTCCATATCCGTCAGAAAATCCTCCGGAGACAAAAACACCCCTGCCCCCTGCTTCAACAGCTTGTTACACCCATCGCTGAGCCTGTCCGTGACACGCCCCGGCACTACATAGACCTCCTTTCCCTGTTCCAACGCCATATCCACCGTGATCAACGTGCCGCTCTTTTGCCTGGCCTCGATGACCACCACCGCATCCGCAAGCCCGCTGACAATACGATTTCTGGGCGGAAAAAGCTGCGGCTTCGCCGCTGTCCCGGGCGCAAAAACAGACAAGACCCCGCCCTGACACAACAACCGCTCATACAACGCCCTATTCTGAGCAGGATAACAGACATCCACACCGCTGCCCAGCACGCCAAAAGACATCCCTCCCGCGTTCAGAGCCGCCTCCTGACCAATCCCGTCAATCCCCCTCGCCATGCCGCTGATCACCTGCACACCCCGCCGTCCCAGCTCCTTTCCCAACTCTGCCGCCACATACCTGCCATATTCCGAACAATCCCGCGCCCCGATGACCGCCACGGACAAACATTCCTCCCTCGGCAGCCTTCCCATATAAAACAAACCACAGGGCGCGTCCGGTATTCTGCGCAACCGCTTTGGATAGTCCGCCGCTCTCAGCGGAAGAAAATAGATCCCCCGCTCCCGCAGCCGCTCATATTCCCGCCTCGGCTCCGCCTTCCTGCGACTCTCCACCAACGCCTCCAACTGCACAGAGCGCAAAACACCCTCTTTTACCAACATCCGCAATTCTTTCTCACCCGCGCCATACACACCCCGCGCCGTCTTAAAACGTTCCATCAACGCTGCGACAGTGCGATTGCCCACCCCCGACACACAACACAACCAACAAGCGCAAGCATACTCCAGTTCATCCATCCCATCCAACATCCTTCCCTCCATATCCTTCTCCATATCCTTCTCCATATTCTTTTCCATATTCTTCTCCTCATTTTCCTCCTCCACTTCCTCATTTCCCCTTCCCCTTTCCCTGTTTCTCCTTTCCTGCTTTTCTCTTCCCCTTTCCTTCCTTTCCTATTTTTCCTTTTCTCTTCCCCTTCCCCTTTTTTCCTCTCCCTCTTCCCTTTTCCCTTTCCCCTTTCTCCCTTTTTCAGGTGATTGTAAAACTCCCTGTTTTTGCATACCGAATTGTGCAAATAGCATGTTCCACAAGCAGACTCTTGAAAAACACTGGTACTTAGCTGCCGTACTTTGGCAGCTTATGTACCACTGTGTTTTTCACGAAGCGAAAGCGTGTCTGCGGGGGAACATGCTATTCGCACAATGACCCTCGCAAAGAACCTCCGTTTCACCATCACCACCTCACCTCCAATACTCCTGCACCGGCCGATAACATGCCGCTTCCAGCAGATGTTCCTCCCGAATCTCCTCCGCTCCCTCCAGATCCGCGATAGTGCGCGCCACCTTGAGCAGCCTGTGGTAAGACCTGGCACTCAACTGCAAACTGTCATAAATCTGCTCGGCACAGCTTTGCTCCTTCTTTCCCAGAAAACAACAACGCTCCACATCGGATGCCTGAATATCGGAATTAAAGCGATATCCGCTCCCTTCAAACCGCTCTTTCTGGCGTTTTCTCGCCGCCAATACCCGCTCTCTGATACATTGACTGCTCTCCCCACGCTTCCCTGCGTGCAGACCGGCAAATTCCACTGGACGCAGCTCCACGCACAGATCGATTCTATCCATGATGGGTCCGGACACCTTTCCCATATATTTCCGGATCTGCGGCTCTGTGCAGCGACAGCGGTTGAGGTCGGGATAATAGCCACAGGGACAGGGGTTCATGGCACAGACCAGCATAAACTCCGCCGGATAAAATACACTTTCCTGTACTCTGTCCACACATACCTTATTGTCTTCCAGCGGTTGGCGAAGACTGTCCAAAATCTCTCTGGAAAATTGCGGAAGTTCATCCAAAAACAGCACACCTCTGTGGGACAGTGAAATAAGTCCCGGCCTGGGATACATTCCCCCGCCTATGAGCGCCGCCTGCGTGACGGTGTGATGCGGCCTTTGAAACGGCCTCTCCGTCTTTAACGCAGCTCCTTCAAGCGCTCCCGCCACACTGTAAAGGGCCGTCACCTCCAGACATTCCTCCATGGAAAGAGGCGGCAGGATGCCGGGGATCCGTTTCGCGATCAAAGATTTTCCCACGCCGGGCGGCCCTGTCATCAACAAACTGTGAAAACCTGCAGCGGCAATCTCCGCAGCGCGCTTGGCGTTTTCCTGCCCATTCACCTGGGAAAAATCTTCGTCGTTCTCCCTCTCATCCTCCATGAGCCGCGCCACATCCACAAAAGCAGCTTCCAGGACAGAGTCGTCCCGCCCCGCCCGCAAAAAGGCAAACACCTCGCCGATATTCCTTGCTCCTCTCACGGTGATCCCCGGCACCACAGCCCCTTCCCGCGCGTTCTCCATGGGGACGATACACTCTTTTATCCCCTGCCTTCTCGCCTCCTGCACGATGGGCAACACACCCCGCACCTGCCGCAGCTCCCCGTTCAATCCCAACTCTCCCAGAAAAAGAGTAGTCGACGACGCTTCCGCCTGAAAATACTCCATAGACTGTAGGATTCCCACGGCTATGGGCAGATCAAAGGCCGTCCCTTCTTTCCTTCTGTCCGCTGGGGACAGATTGACTGTGATATGCGCGCAGGGCATGGAAAATCCTGCATTTCGCAGCGCCACGCTCACTCGCTCCCTGGACTCTCTCACCTCGCCGCCCAGAGAACCTACCATGTTAAAGGAAGGCAGGCCCGACGCAATGTCCACCTCCACTCCCACCAAATACGCCTGCACGCCTGACAGCGCGCCCGACAAAATTTTAGAATACATCCTGATTCCTCCTTCTACTTTTGGATTTGTTTGAAAAATAATCGTTGGGATAAAAAAGATTGTACCGTATGAAAACGAATGTTTAAAAGAATAGAAAAAACTTGAAAAATAGTATCGCAAAAAGAAAAAGCATCTCCGGTGTCAAGCCGGACAAAAAACCTTTATGAGGTTTTCTGTCCACCGTTTTTTAGGGCGTTCCTGGTCTGCTGACCCACCTGCATAGTCTCGCAATAGATCTCGCTCGCGCCATCCTCCAGATTCCTCCTCTTTTGGACAACTACGGCATGTAAAGTCGTGCTCAACCGCCCGCGAACCTGCACACGCTGCTCAGCAGAAAATCGATTCAGCAAAGCATCCAGCGCACTGTTTGCACCCGAGGCAACGATCGCGGCAAGTATCAGGCACCCTGCCTCCGCAGCCTCCAACGCAGCACAGATCGTATCCTTGTCACGCAGATCGTCCACCGCGATCACATCCGGATCCTCCCTGAGTGCAGCGCGCAGCGCCACCGCATAACTCCCCGTATCCGAGCCGACTTCCCGCTGCTCCACAAGAGATTTGTCATGGCGGTGCACATACTCCACAGGACTCTCCAATGTGATGATATGAGCCGCCCGCCCTTTGTTGATCCGATTCACCAGTGAGGCAAGCGTAGTCGATTTACCGCTGCCCAGCGTCCCCGCTACCAACACCAGACCGCTTTTCATTCCGGCAATCTTGAGCAAGGCGCCGGATGCATCCAAGCTCTCCAGAGAAGGCAGTCTTGACGATATCAGGCGAAATGCCAAGGACACATTGCCCATCTGCTTGTACGCGCTGACACGGCATCTCAACCCCTCAAATATGGGAATTGCCAACTCATACTCACCTTTTTCCTCAAAACGCTCCCTCTGGGCGTCGTTCATCATATTGACCAATATGTCCAGTGTGTCCGCAGCCTGCAGTCTGAGACCTCCTATCTCCTTCAACTTTCCCTGCACGCGCATCTGCGGGTCGGAACCCGCACACAAATGCACATCTGTAGCGCCAGCATCGGCCGCCGACTGCAAAATTGCCTTCACACTATTCAACACAGCCATTTTGTTCACACTCTCTTTCCACGAATCTGTATCTATTATACTATAGCTGATCCAAAATCACAATGCATCTTTTTTCCCGCATAATTATATTGGTAACAGCTCACCCTTTATTTCATGCAAGGGCGTTTCATTTCCCTGCTCACTTTCACAAAATAGATCAGATTGATCACGATACCGAATACCGTCGCACAAGGCGCAGCCAATCCGATCAGCGTCAGACTTGCGTCCGGCTGTATGCTCATAATATACGACATAGGCAAACGCACGAGAAACGTCTGGGCAATCCCCTGCAGCATGACAAACAACGTCCTCGAATGTCCATTATAATAACCGATAAAGCTGAACAGAACCGCCGTCACAACCGCCTCCGGCGCAAAACCTTTTAAATATTCCGCCGCGTGAGCGATAACCGCCGCATCGTTCGAGAAGACTCCAGCGAGCAAATCTCCGCGGAAAAAGGACAAAAGCGTGATAAAAATACCAATACAACCTCCGATCAGCATACCTGTGGTCATCGCCTTCTGGGCGCGTTTCTCCTGTCCCGCACCTACATTCTGGGCGACAAAAGATGCCATGGATTGCATGAGCGCGCCCGGAATCAACATGATAAAACTCACGATTTTATTTGCCACTCCATACCCGGAAGAAGCATCCAATCCAAGTCTGTTGATAAATGCGCACAACGCCAGAAATGACAGTTGCGTCAATATTTCCTGAAACGCGATCGGAGCTCCCACTCTCACAAATCGGCGGATCTCCGGATTAAAGCAGATATCCTTCTTTTTCATCGTAAACAGGGATTTGCGTCTTCTGATGATGATAACGGACAACACCACGCTGACCGCCTGTGCCAGCACAGTCGCAAGAGCGGCTCCTGCCACGTTCCACTGAAATACTGCGATAAACAGCATGTCACCCACAATATTCACGACACACGCGATTCCTACGAAGACCAGCGGCATATTGGAATCCCCAAGTCCCCGAAAGATACTGCTGATCACATTGTAGGCAATGATAAAAAAGATCCCTCCGCCGCAATCACAATCGCCAACGCCGCAAACAGGCAGATTGCGCCGCCTATGACCTGCCCTACCTTCTCTTCCTTCTTCTCCCCAAGATACTGCCCCATGACAATCGTGACACCCATGGAAAGTCCCGTTATCGTAAACGTGATGAGATTGACGATGTTGCTTCCTGTCGATACTCCCGAGATGCCGGCCGTCGTTCCAAAACGCCCCACTACAAGGATATCCACCGCGCCGTACATAGCCTGTAGAATCAATGCTCCCAGGATTGGGATCATGAACTTCAACATTTTTTTGACAATACTGCCCTGCGTAAAATCGTTCTTATTATCCACTTTATTTTCCCTTTTCCTTTTTTGACTTTATTTTCTATTATGGCGCATCTGCTAAAACATCGTCAACTGTTTTTTCATTGAAATATGTTATGATCGTAACAGTTCAGCCATAAAGTGATTGTGGTTTCGACTTCGGGACGGAGCATAGGTTACGGAAAGTTACGCTCCAGCGGGGCAAGAAAAAAGCCAAGGGACTGTCACACACTCAG
This sequence comes from Candidatus Gastranaerophilales bacterium, assembly GCA_023663225.1. Classification (GTDB taxonomy): domain Bacteria; phylum Bacillota; class Clostridia; order Lachnospirales; family Lachnospiraceae; genus Acetatifactor. Next base: position 13,131 of record JAMPHU010000046.1, on the reverse strand, counting down.
TCCCTCGGCGACCAACACACAAAACCAATCCCTCATCCTACTCAAACTGCGTCCGCAGCTTCTGCAGCGCCTTTTTTTCGATGCGCGACACATAACTGCGGGAGATCCCCAAACGCGCCCCGATCTCGCTCTGCGTGGACTCCTGCTGCCCGTTTAAGCCATAGCGCATGATCAAAATTTCCCGCTCCCTGTCCGTCAGACATTCCCGCAACAGCCGAAACAGCTTTTTACAGTTATCCGTAAAGTCCAATCCCTCCACAATGTCAGGCTGCTGCTGTTCGATCACGTCCACCAAATGTATCTCGTTGCCCTCCTTATCCTGCCCGATGGGTTCATAGTAGGACACTTCCCTGGAAGTTTTCTTCTTGCCTCGGATAAACATCAGAAGCTCATTATCTATACAGCGGCAGGCGTAAGTCGCAAGCCTTCCCTTGCCCGCGTCGAAAGTATCCACCGCCTTGATCAGTCCGATACAGCCTATCGAGATCAAATCTTCCATATCTTCATCCACGTTCTGGTATTTTTTCGCAATATGAGCCACCAGGCGAAGGTTGCGTTCGATCAGAACATCCTTCGCCCGTCCGGCCTCCTGCGCATTTCCCTCCCGTAATAAGCGAATCCACTCCGCTTCCTCCGCTGAGGATAATGGTTTTTGAAAGGTTTTCAAAAATGACCTCCGTGGATTGTTTTCAATATTATTGTATGAAAACCCTTCCTTTCAAGTGCCTGTCAGTCGAAGAGAAACTGACTCATCACATGATTGGCCACTTCCAATCCCCTTTCTGTCAGAGCAAAAAAACGCTCCCCCGACGCATCTTTCCTTTCACACAAAAGTCCCTGCGCGCAATTTTTGCGAAGAACCTCTCCGTAAACTTCCTCTATGGACACGCCAAACTCCTGCTCAAATTTTTGCACGCTCACCCCCCGCAGCATACGCAGTCCCAAAAACAGAAATTCCTCCATCTGCGCAGCTTCCGTAAGCTTCTCCACACACTCTCTGCACTCCAGCGGGTCGGCCAGATAAGCTTCCAGATCCCGCTTATTGGAAAAGCGCACATTTTGAAACAAAGACGCCGCGCCCAACCCAAATCCGATATAATCCGTCCGCCTCCAATAGCCGCAATTGTGGCGACATTCATATCCTTCCACGGCATAATTGGAGATCTCATAGCGAAGATACCCTGCTTTGTGAAGGCGTTTTCCCGCCTCCACGCCCATCCGCCACTCCAAGTCTTCATCCGGCAATTTGAGTTTCCCCTGCTTTTGCAGGGCAAAAAAGGGCGTCCTCTCCTCCACGATCAGACTGTAGAGGGAGACATGCACCGGGCGGGGGCGCAGAGCGAGCACTCTCTCGATCGTCCCCATACAGCTTGCAAGCGTCTGTCCCGGCAGGCCATACATCAGATCTACATTGATATTGGTAAACCCCGCCTTCACCGCCCCGTCGTAGGTCTCCAAAAACTGTCTGAAATCGTGCACTCTTCCCAGCGCGCGCAGCTCCTCGTCCCAGGCGGACTGCAGGCCGATGCTCAGACGATTGACGCCCGCGTCAAAATACGCCCGCAGACTCTCCCCATCCGCCGTGCCCGGGTTTACTTCCATGGTGATCTCCGCGTCAGCGCTCACGCAAAAACATTTCCGCACGGTCTCAAGCAGCTCCCTGATCCACGCAGTTTTTGCCAAAGAAGGGGTTCCCCCTCCGATAAAAACAGACGAGACCCGACAGGTTCGGTACTCGTCCGCCCTTCCTCTCACTTCCGCAAGAAGCGCCTTCCCGTAATTCTCCCGCACCTTAGATTCAGCCGGCGCGGACAAAAAATCACAGTAAAGGCACTTCCTTACGCAAAAGGGAATATGAAAATACAGTTCGATCTCTCTGTTTCCTTCCTGCTCCATAACGCTACTTCCTGTCGTCCAGCTTCAGCACGCTCATAAAGGCCTTCTGCGGGATCTCCACGCTGCCGATCTGGCGCATACGCTTCTTGCCTTCCTTCTGCTTCTCCAACAGTTTCTTCTTGCGGGTGATGTCGCCTCCATAGCACTTTGCCAGCACATCCTTGCGCATTGCCTTCACCGTCTCCCTGGCGATGATCTTGCCGCCCACCGCCGCCTGGATCGGGATCTCAAACAGATGCCTGGGGATCTCGTCTTTTAGCTTCTCGCACATCTTCCTGCCCCGCTCATAGGCGGAATCCGCATGGACGATAAAGGAGAGCGCGTCCACTTCCTCCCTGTTGATCAAAATATCCAGCTTGACCAACTCCGAGCGCTCATACCCTTTCAGATCATAATCAAAAGAGGCATAACCCCTGGAGCGCGATTTCAGCGCGTCAAAAAAGTCATATATGATCTCGTTCAAAGGCAGCTCATACTTTAAAAGCGCGCGGCTGCCCTCAATATATTCCATTCCCAGATAGCGCCCTCTCCGCTCCTGACACAGTTCCATGATGGAGCCGATAAACTCGGAAGTCACCATGATCTCAGCGCTGACGATCGGCTCCTCCATATATTCGATCTCCGTGGGCGCAGGCAAATTGGAGGGGTTGGTCAACTCCACGGTCTCGCCGTTGGTCTTATACACCTTGTACACCACGCCGGGCGCAGTCGTCACCAGATCCAGATTGTACTCTCTCTCCAATCGCTCCTGAATAATCTCCAAATGCAGCAGTCCCAAAAAACCGCACCGAAAACCAAACCCCAGCGCCACGGAGGTCTCCGGCTCATAATGTAAGGAGGCGTCGTTTAACTGCAGTTTTTCCAGCGCATCCCGCAGATCCGGATATTTGGCGCCGTCCGCAGGATAAAGGCCGCAATATACCATGGACTGCACCTTTTTGTACCCGGGCAGAGGCTCCTTACAGGGATTGTCCTCGTCCGTCACAGTGTCTCCCACCGCCGTGTCCTTCACATTTTTGATGGAAGCGGTGAGATATCCCACCATACCGGCCGAAAGCTCCTCGCAGGGGATAAACTGTCCCGCTCCGAAATACCCCACTTCCACCACCTCCGCCTTGGCTCCCGTGGCCATAAAGCGAACCGTGCTGCCCTTTTTCACACTTCCCTCCATCAGACGGCAAAACACGATGACCCCCTTGTAGGAATCGTACAGAGAATCAAAGATCAACGCTCTCAAGGGCGCCGACGGGTCTCCCTTGGGCGCCGGAATCTTGCGCACGACCTGCTCCAACACCTCATCGATGCCGATGCCGTTTTTGGCGGAGATCAGGGGGGCGTCCTGCGCTTCGATGCCGATGACGTCCTCGATCTCCTCTATGACGCGCTCCGGCTGCGCGCTGGGCAGATCGATCTTATTGATCACCGGAAACACATCCAGATCGTGATCCAGCGCCAGATACACGTTCGCCAAAGTCTGGGCCTCGATGCCCTGGGCCGCGTCCACCACCAAAATCGCCCCGTCGCAAGCCGCCAGAGAACGGCTGACCTCATAATTGAAGTCCACATGCCCGGGGGTGTCGATCAGGTTGAAGATATACTCTTCTCCATCCTTCGCCTTGTAGACTGTGCGCACCGCCTGCGCCTTGATCGTGATGCCCCGCTCCCTCTCAAGCTCCATATTGTCCAGCACTTGATCCTGCATTTCCCTGCTGGTGAGCAAGCCTGTCTGTTCGATGATGCGGTCTGCCAGCGTGGACTTGCCGTGATCGATATGCGCCACAATACAAAAATTCCGTATCTTACTCTGATCCATAAATGCCGTTTTCTCCTCTGCTTCCTGCTTTTCCACCATAGTATTCTACATTGTAGCAGAATTTCACACTATTGTCCAGATAATACCAGATCCAGGATGTGAGCGATGGGATCGCAGGCGTTTCTCATCTCCTCCAACGTGTTGTTCTGCGCCCCCACCTCGATCAAAATACTTCTGGGACACAGATGCAGATTGTAGCGATAACCCTTCAGATAGATTTTCCGCGCCATGCCCGGATAATAGGTCTGGGCCGCCAACTGCATCTGAAAGGAGAACGCCAAATTTTCCTGCTGATACACATTTTCCAGATAAGAGATGTCACCAGTTTTTTTGGTGCGGCTGAGTCCGTTAAAAAACATGAATCGGGCTGTGGGCCTGCCGTCTAAGTCCGCCACCAGCCTGGTATCCTCGGGCATTTCGTCCCTATGTAAATCGATCACCACCTGAATGGAAGGATTGGCCAAAAGCACCTGTTCTAAGTCCGGCAGCGCCTCGGCATATGCGTCATCTCGGGAATCCACATCATATCTTCCCGTGTGATGCAACACCTGATAGCCGTACCGCTCCCTGAGGATCTGCGCCAACAATTCCCCCACTCCCACGATCGTGGTACTCTCATCCCCTGGCACGGAATCCGCAAAAGCCTCCTGCGAGTGGGTGTGATAGATCAGAATCTGCGGCACTTCCCCCGTTTTCTCTATGCTCATATCATAGGACAATAGTTTCTCCACATCCAACTGATCGCTGCCCGCCATCGTGTTGCCATCTATGGTATAAAAACGTCCGATCAACGTCTCATAGTCGGCGAGTTCTTCCAAGTCAATGACATTCTGCGCCTCATGCGGGATAAAAGTTCCCCGCGTCTGCTCTTCCATAGCCATCTGCGCCGCCTCATTCTCCGCCCTAAGCAAAGCTTCCAGGGACTCTCGCCGCTCTTCGTCACTGATCTCAAGATTCTCTTTAGCCTCATCGTCCCCGCGCCCCAAAAGGAGAAACTCGCCGCTCTCCGCCGCCTCCCCGGGACTTGACTCTCCGTGAAAAAGCTCGCCGTACAAAGACTCCTCACTGTGGGGATCTTCCATGATCTGCGCCTGTTCCTGGGCATATCCGTACAAGGGCATTACCTCGATGATCTGGCTCTTTAGAAAGGTGGGTTCCTCCCGTATCAGGGAGACAACGGGGAGAAACTGTTCATACAGCGCGTTGCACCACTCTCTGGCCAGTGCCTTTTTGGCGGCCGTCCCCAGAGTGTCCTCTGAAAGTATCAGACTTTTTCCGACGGAGAAAAGAAACAGCATCCCTGCCGCAAACACCGCCAGATACACGTTCCTTCTTCTTTTTTGATACCCCTTTACGACTGTCCCCCACTCCTTTCTAAGACCATTCTGACTATTTATATGCTGCGGCGGCTTCTGCCATACCTGGCGCCTGTCATGCCATCACCTTCTCCATGGCCATATTAATCCCCTCGGACACCGTATAACTGACCCGTTTGATCACCGCGTCAATATCTTTGCCCGTCATATACATATTGTTTAATTCCGCCATTGTCATGCTGTCCCGCCCCACATATTTGAGACCGTCAAACTCCTCGTCGTTCAAGAGCTGATCCAGCGCATCTCCCACGATGGTGGCAGCATCCACCACCGTGGGGACGCCTATGGCGATGACCGGAACGCCCAAGCTCTCCTTTGTCAGCGCATTTCTGTGATTGCCCACGCCGGAACCCGGCTGGATGCCGGTGTTGGTGATCTGGATGGTGCGGTTCAAACGCTTGGTGTTTCGGGCCGCCAGCGCGTCAATGACGATCAGCGCATCCGGAGCCGTCTCCTTCACCACGCCCTTGATGATCTCGGCCGTCTCCATACCGGTCTTGGCCATGACTCCCGGCTCGATGCTGCTCACCAGATTCATATGGCTGCAATTATACGCCGCCTTCCCGTAATTTTTTACCACATGGCGGGTGATAAAGAGATTGTCTACCACCTGGGGGCCCAGCGCGTCCGCCGTCACTTCCCGATTGCCCAGTCCCACCACCAGTATGGACTGTTCTTGCTCTGAATTGGGGATCATCTGCAAAAGTTCCTCCGCCAGGCAGTCCGAGATCTCCCTGTGATAATCCTCGTCCGGCTCCACCAGCGCAGGCGCTTCGATCGTCACATAGACCCCCGTAGGCTTCCCCATCAGCTTCGCCGCATTTTTGGTCTCAATCATCACTTTGGTCACCTGAATATCCTCGGCTTCCTTATAATATTCATCCACCCTGACGCCTCTCATGGAGCCGTCCGCATCGCTGACGCTCTCCCGCGCCTCCAGCGCCAGGTCCGTCCTTATCTGAAAATTTCCCATCTTCTGCCTCTTTTCTTAAACAACGGTCAGTTACAGTTTTTGTAGAAAAATAAAAAATATGTATTGACAAATCCACCAATTTTGACTAAACTACAATAGTATGTTTACATTGTCCTCCGTGTCTGGCAATGATAAACATTTTTTGGAAAGTAATTGATTGTATACAAATGGAGGTGTACGACTTGGCTAACATTAAATCCGCAAAAAAGAGAATTTTAGTAAACCGCAAGAGAGCCGACAGGAACAAGGCGATCCGTTCCGGCGTCAAGACCGCGATCAAGAAGGTGTTCGCAGCGATCGAGTCCGGCGACAAGGCAGCGGCCGCGGCAGAGCTTACTTCCGCTACCAAGGTGATCGAGATGGCCGCTTCCAAGGGCGTTTATCACAAGAACAACGCGGCGAGAAAAGTTTCCCGCATCGCCCAGGCTGTCAACAAAATGGCTTAAACCAAATTAACAAAAGCACCCGTACCGTCTGGGTGCTTTTTTCATGCGCGGATTCTATTTTGTGCGTCAACGCCTGCGTCCGCCGCCGCCATGGCTCACGCCGCTTCTGCTCGTATGGCCGCCGCCCCTGCCGGAGTGGCTGCTTCCCCCGCCGCTTGAGCTGCTCGTCTGGATCCGCGTGCTGGTCACACTCTTGCGGATAAAGTCATCCCTCTGTTCCCGCATCACGGGTTTGCCGCCCTCCACATAAGTGGTCGCCGTAGTGGTATCCTTGGCGGGCGCCTGATGGAGATGGGTCATGGCATAGAACAACGCGACCACAAGAGGCAGAATGATTGTCAACATCCAGGGGATTCCGATCGGGGACGCTTCCCGTGCCGCCATCAGTCTGCATGCCTTTTCGATGCCGTCCCGGTACGCCTGATAGGGGTCTGTGTCCACCCGTCTATAGACCGCATCGATCACCTGGTCGATCTCCCGATTGCCGAACGCCTCATATACCTTGCCACAGGTGGACAGCCAGCTTCCCTTCTGACTTCCATTCTCATCTATGTACCAGTTGTCCAAAAGCAACAATCCGTCTCCGTGGAGTCTATTATACCCATACCCCATCTCATCGTAAAAATCATCGGCCACATCCCGCATGACCGTCTCCCAGACGCCCACGCTCTCCACATTCTCATTGAGCGTCACCAACACAATATCAAAGTGATACCGCTCCTCACACGTCCGAATATATTCCCGCAGAGCATTTTCTTCGCTCTCCGTCAGCACATCCGCCAGATCGAACACCCGCTCGTCGGTCGAGGGTTGATTGCCCCGCCTATCAGACTGCCGCATCAAACGAAACGCCCCCAACAGGATGCACAGGAGGGCCAAAACCCCCAGCACAATGAACCATATCCGAAAAAAATGAAAATATTGCTTTCTCGCCTCACGCTTGATCTCTTTGTCCATTTTCATCCTCCATGTCAGCGCAGTTTTCACAACAGTCTCAAGATCAGATTGATCAAGTCCATAATCAACATCAGACACAGTCCCAATGTGCCCGCGTATGCCCATACCTTCGTGCCGGAGACGGGCACAGTCCCCACAATCTTACCGGTCTGCCCGTTCACATAGAAAGGATAGCTTTTCCCTTTGTACTCATAGTCATACTTCCACACGGGCAGCAGACCGTAACAGTTTGACTGCCTCCTTACGCTCACATTCTGATGCTGTGTACGCACATTGCCATAACCGGAATAAGTCGCCCTGAGCATCGCAGCAATATCCTGATCTCTTTTTTGCAGCGCGCGGCTCTCCACGATGTCCGCCGTCATATTGTATTTTTCCGCATAAAAACCGGAGAGATACTCCTCGTGGAAGGCTTCCAACTGTTCGTAGCCAAAAGGCTCCATGAGATCCATCACATTGTCCGGCATCGCTACGGAAGCATCCACGGGGATATTCTGGAAGTCCACATCCATATTGCGGATCAAGCCATAATAGGAAGTCTCCGTATACCTTCTGTCGCCGCTCGTCCAACTGCGCACCTTCGTACCCTCTCCCTGAAAATCGCAATTTATGTCATAATCATAGAACCAGTAAGGGACATACGTGCCCCGTATCTTGTTCAACCGCACCTCAGCCAGAAAATCCGTGGGGGCGAACAGATACTTTTTAAATTTCTCCCGAAACACATTTTTGCAGGTCTCCTTCCCCAGTTGGAACGGAATGATCCATTTGGGCGTATACTCGCCTTCCACCCTCTGATCAAAGATCAGATAATTGTCGCAGTACGGACATTGTGTGGCGGAAGTATGCTCCAAGACAGGGACTTCTCCGCCGCAGTTGGGACATACTTTCAGATCGTTCTCCTCAAATTCCTTTTTCTCCTGACTGTCTGTGCTCTCACAGAAAGGACAATACATAGCGCGCTTCTCCGGACTGTAGACCACATTGCCTCCGCAGTTTTTACATTTAAAGATCATCTTCTCTCCTCCATCTAATCCTCCATGTCAGAGCAATTTACTGCGATGACACGCGATGAGAAATTCGCATAGGCGATTTCTCATCGGGATACTCTCATTATCAACAAAACGGCTGCGACTGTCAAGTTGTGCCGCCTCTCATTTCCTGTATATGCGGATATACCGGCCATCATCCATCTGCGTATATCCAAACTCATTCTCAATATACTGCATCAGCCAGCCTTCCTCGTCCGTCATAAGCTGTCCGTACCAACAGTCCACGATAATCACATTGGGGGCTTTTGTCGGATACATCTCCCAGTACTCCAACAGCCGCTCATCGTATGCGGTGGGATTGACAATGGAAAAATGGGAGATCTCCACATCCTTGAACAGATATTGTATGGTGCCCAGATTCAAGGTCTGATCCACCATAATCAACACGCGGTCGCCGTCCTTCACATAAGTCTGCCAGTCCTCGTAATCACAGTTGTAGATGTAGGAATTGATATAGAAGGATATAGTGCCCGCCGCAGGCCCATGCCGCAGGATACCGCTGCTCTGGAGCACATTGTTGTAACCGCCGCCCCGCAAGGTGTAACCCTTGCCGATGAGGGCCGTAAAACACCAGACCAACAGCGCTGCGTAGACCCATTTTACCGCCTTTTGCGGCGCAGAATGGCCCACGCATCTCAAGGTAAAGAGCGCGCCCCCAAACAGGGCCGCCGGCATCACATGGGGCAGGGACTCAATCAAATTGAGATCGGTCAGATACAGCACCGCCAACAGAGACAAAATCGATCCGACGATACTGTAGCGCAGCAGGCGCATGATCCGCTCCCCGCAGGCATCCGACTTCTCATCACACATGCCGATGTCCGCTCTCTCATCACGCACACCGGCGTCCGACTTCTCACCACGCACGCCGATATCCGCTCTCTCACCACGCATGTCAGCATATGCGCTCCATCCCGCCAGCGTGACCGCCACCAGATGAATACTCATGGACTCGTACCCCAGATCGAGCACGACCCAATACACCAACTCTACCGCACAAGCCATCATAATTGTCAGACACTCTACGGATATCCGCTCCAGCTTTTTCCACTTAGAGACCATCGCCGCCGCAATCCGGCAGGCCGCCCACAATATTCCAACAAAAATACCCTGCCGCAAAAAAGTCAACAGCTTATCCGCGAACGTCAGCGAATGTGTCACATCCCCGCTCACAATAAAAGAAAGCGTCTCCAAAAGTTTGGCGGGCGTCAAATAGTGAAACAGAAAGAAAAGATACCCCGCGCCGCAGACCAGACAGACGAGGGTAAAAATTCCCATATCCCGCCATCTATCCTTTTCGGAGAGACGAGCGATCACAAACAGCACAAAGGGAAACAAAATCAGGCAGGAGGGATAGGACAACACATTGAACGCCATCGCAAGCGCCATAAACACCAGATATCTCTTTTTTTGGCGATAGCCATAATATTGGATCAAAAACAGAGAGAGCAGCGTGTATGACCACGCCTGCATAATGCCAAATTCCGGCAGCATGATCTGCTTGGGGATCGTATTAAAATAAATCAGGGCGAGAAGCGCTCCGCCTTCTCTCCCCACGATCCGTCCCATGACTCTGCCGAAATAGACGCTGACCCCGATGTGGAACAGCGTCCCGCACAGTCTCAGATAGATCACTACAAAATCGGTTCCCCCAAACAGTTTTATATACAGTTTCATCAAAAACGCGCATAAAAAAGCGGAGGACTGGTGCGGTTCCCACATCTCCAGAAACAGCCGGTCCCCCATGACATTGCGATATGCCATCACAACCTGATATTCCTCGTCCAGTCCGACGCCGGCAAGAATCATTTTGACCGCAGCCAAAACCGTCAGCGTCCACAGAAGAATTTTCAGGATATTTTGTCTATTCTTCGCCATGCGCGTCATCGTTCCCATCTTTCAAAATCTCATCAATGATATAAGGCGGCCTCGTCCTCGCGGCGTCTAACGTCCTCCAGATGTATTCTCCCAAAAGTCCCAGCATCAGCATGATCATTCCCGAGGCGCACAAGATCACACACATCAAAGACGACCAACCTCTGATGGGCGTACCGTTGGTAAATTTCTCCACCAGCACCACCACTAACAAAATGACCGCCAACAGATTAAACACAATCCCCAACCCCGACATAAAGCGCAGCGGGAAATAAGAAAAGCTCATCACGGAATCCAGCACCAGCTTCACCTTCTTAGAAAGCGTCCAGCGGGATTTCCCCACTTCTCTGTCCTGCCGCACAAAGTAGATCATATCCGTGCGGAAGCCTGCCCACAACACCTGCAGCGTCAAAGAAGAGTTTTTCTCGTCCAGGCGCTCCAGCACCTCGATCACCTTTCTGTCCACCAGATAGCAGTCACAGCCGCCCACCGGCATATTTTTGTTGACGATCTTGCGGATCAGCGCATAATAGAGATTGGCAAAAAAGACCTTCACCGGATTCTCCTTCCGCTCCTTCCTGACCGCCAGCACCACCTTGTTGCCCCGCTTCCAACTGTCGTACATCTCTAAAATAATACCGGAGTCCTCCTGCAGATCCGCCTGCTTGGTGACCGCACAATCTCCGGTGCACACAGAGAGTCCCGCCAAAAGCGCCGCATGTTCGCCGAAATTGCGGGACAGCTTCACCAGCTTGATATGAGAATCCCTCTCCTTCAGGCGATTCATCACCTGCCAGGAATCGTCCCCCGAACCGTCGTCCACAAACACGATCTCATATTCTCCCAGCTTTCCCAGGATCTTTTTCTTCATGTCATCATATAAAAGCTCCAACGTATCCGCATTGTAATACACGGGAACCACAATCGATATTTTGCTCATTTTCTCACCATTCTCAAATATTCGTCATAGTCTCTGATATATTCCTGAGGATCGTAGTGCTCGTTGGAAAGAACCAACAAGACGGAATCCTCCGAAAAATCATACATTTCTTTCCAGACATTGCTCTTTAAATACAATCCCATCCTGGGACGGTTCAACTCGATCACTCTCTGCTCATGGCCGTTGTCCACTTTTACCTTGCTCGTGCCGGACACATTGATCATAACAAATTCCGACCTGAGATTGGCATGACATCCCCTGACTACCTCCGAATCGGAACCATAGATATAAAAGATCCGTTGGATGGCAAAAGGGACGGCCACTCCTCCTTCCACCACCACAAGGTTTCCCCGCTCATCACCCAGATCCGGAAAATCTAAAATTTCAATCTGCTCTTCCAGTTTTATCATATTTTCTCCGTTCTAATCTCCTAAGTTTCACCCTAAACGCTCTGCTCATCCCGTCATGCAAATGAGTTGATACATTCTATCGTATAGCTCTGCTCCTCTTCCTTCATCCCCGTGTACAGCGGGATGGACAGCACCGTGTCCGCATACTCCTCCGTGAGGGGAAGATCGCCTCTTTGATATCCCAGAGAGCGGTACGCCTCCGAGAGATGGGGCGGAATCGGATAATGGATCAGAGTTCCGACCTCCCGCTTTGCCAGGTAGTCTATCAGCTCCTCCCGCCTCCCTGTACGGATCACATACTGATGCCAGACGGCATCGGTATCCGCTCTCTCCGCGGGCAAAACGATGTCCCTGTGACGAAGTTCACGGCTGTAACGCGCCGCAAGACGCCTTCTCTCCTCCGTGATCTCCTCCATATGATCCAAACGCACATTCAAAAGTCCCGCCTGCAGCTCGTCCAGCCTGGAGTTGGCTCCGACCACCTTATTGTAATACCGCTTCTCGCTGCCGTAATTGCGGAACACCCTCGCCTCCTCGGCCAGATGCGGATCGTTGGTGACCAACGCTCCCGCGTCTCCAAACGCCCCCAGATTCTTGGAGGGATAAAAAGAAAAGCATCCGGCATCCCCGAAGGTTCCCGTCATCTTGCCCTTGTAACACGCCCCGTGAGACTGCGCGCAGTCCTCGATCAACTTTAAATGATGCCTCTTGCAGATCTCCACGATCTTGTCCATATCGGCCACATGCCCATACAAATGCACCACCATCACGGCCTTAGTACGTTCCGTGATCTTTTCCTCTATTTTGTCCGCATCGATCTGATAATACGCATCCGGCTCCACCATCACAGGAGTCGCACCGTTGATGGTGATCCCCATGACGCTGGCGATATAAGTGTTGCCTTGGACGATCACCTCGTCCCCCGCTCCGATCCCCAAAAGCTTCACCGCCATCCACAGCGCGTCCAGTCCGCTCGCCAGACCCACACAGCAAGCCGCGCCTGTGTACGCAGCAAACCGCTCCTCAAAGGTCTTTACCTCGTTCCCCAGCACATACCAACCGGAACGCAGCACGGAGAGCGCCTTCTGCTCAAACTCACTCTGATATTTCTCAAAACCGTAATCCATACGGTTAGGCATTATCTTCATGCCCTACTTCCTCCATCTCTTCCGTATCCAGAATCATCCAGAATAAGGTCATTTTATGAATGGCCATCCGGCCGTTTCATGCCTTGAATAAGGTCATTTTATCATATATCCCCGCTATCTTCAAGTTTCTGGCGACCAGTTTCTTCCTTTTCATAACGATTCAACCTTTTGGTTTTACCAGAATGTTACAGCAAGTTACGCTCCAGCGGGGTAATCATTCCCATTCGGACACGCGTCCCGTAAGC
>JAMPHU010000045.1 GCA_023663225.1 Candidatus Gastranaerophilales bacterium | reverse complement strand
TATTTTCCCAGAAAATCGTGCAACTGGTAATATGATTACTCTCACTTTTTGCCATACCATCATCCCGAATTAAAGTATTATATAGTTCTAAAAATCGAAAAACCAAACAACACAACAAATCCTGATTTATATACTTAATTATAATATATTCGCCTGTTACTTACAATGTATATTTATGAACCTACTTTTAGTGGGTACACATTTCTGAAAAGGGAGTATATCTTTTAGACTTGCGAAATACAGGAGCATAGGTTACAGAGAAGACTTTCTGTGACGGCCAGATGGGCGTCACAGAAAGTCTTCTCTGTAACCTATGCTCCGTCCCCAAGTCGAAACCACAGCAAAAGACTGCCGCACGATATCTGATACCATGCGACAGTCCCTATTTTTATTCCCATAAGCTTCAATCCTGAAGGATCCGCACATACCTCACCGGCGTCCTGTAGTTATAACTGCTGATCCTGATGCCGGTCCTGGGGCTGCTGGCATGGATCACCTGGCCTCCGCCGATATAGATCGCCACATGGTTGATTGTACCGCTGCCGTTTCCGTAGAATACCAAATCGCCGGGTTTTAAGTCGGAGGCGGAAATTCTGGTCCCCTCGTTGGCCTGGGCTCTGGAAGAGTGTGACAAACTCACACCAAACTTCTTGAATACGCTGAGCACAAAGCCGGAACAATCCGCGCCCTTGGTCAGACTGGTGCCGCCCCACACATAGGGGTTGCCTAGATACTGCTTCGCATACTCCACCAGATCCACTCTGATATCAGACACACCCTGACCGTACAGAAGCTCGGTCATCGTGATCGCTGTGTCAAGCTTTTCCTCTACCGTCACATAATCTCCCGATACATATGCGTCCTCACCGTCGATGGAAATCTTGATCCATCCGTCGTCCAAAGCCTCCACGTACTCCAGTTCCTCACCTTTCAACACCTGCGTGAGGATCGCGCTCTCCGTGTTAGGTTGCTCGCGCACATTCAGACCATCCGTCTGTGCGATCGCCACTGTACGGACCAAACTCTGGGCGGTAATGATCGCCTCAGGGCCGGTCAACAGATAATCAAGGCTGACGTAACCCTCCACCTCGCCAGACTGGATATGCGCCCAGCCGTCCGCTGTCGATAACACCTCACATGCGGCGTTCTTGGGAAGTTTCCCCACCAATTTACCGTCTGTGCTGGGTACGGCCCGCACATTCAAATTGCCGCTCTCCACATTGGCAATACCGATATTGGTATAGCCCCACAGTGCTCCCTGCGCCTCCTGCGCGATGGTGAGATACTCCTCCTGGGTTCTGCCGGACTCCATAATGGAAGAAAACCCACCGGACTGTAATACTCTCTGGCTCTCGGAAGCGGACACCGCCATGGGCTCCAACATCATACACAACGCCATCCCTGCGGCAATAATCTTGATTCTTTTATAAAAACTCTCATATCTCATTTTCAATAGCCCTTCTCTTTGGAAACTCACTGTTTACCTGCCAACGGTTTCTTTAAGATACATTTTACTCTCAATTACAAATTTCATACAATTTTGTTACAAATTTGTTAAGTAAGTAAATTATACCGACATCTCTATTACATGTCAAGCTTTTTTCGCATATTTCCAAAGATTTATAACCTAAGCTCCTTCGACCTCCTCTTCCCTCTCCTGATTGATCAGCGCGAAAGCGATATTGGTGGCATGATCCGCCACACGCTCCAGTCCCGACACCACATCGGAAAAGATCATGCCCGCCTCGGGCGTACATTCTCCTCTGGTCAGTCTGTTCACATGCGCCTGCTGCAATTCCCGCTCCTTGGCGTCCACCATATCTTCCAAGACCGTGATATCTTTCAAATGCTGCTCGTCGCTCTTTAAGAACATCTCTGCCGCATACTGGATGATCTTGTTGACCATGTCTAACATCTCACCCAACTCCCCCTGTGCCTCCTTGCTGATCGAAGCGCCGTTTTCCTTGCGCTGTCTGGCGGCGTCCGCCACATTCTCCGCATGATCGCCGATCCGCTCAATATCGTTCACCACATGGAACAGCGCGCCGATACTCTTCAAGTCCTCTATGGGAAGGGTGGTCTGGTTGATCTTCACCAGATAATCTGTGATCGCATGGTTCAAAAAGTCGATATTTTTTTCGACTTCATACACCTCCTGAATATCCTCCTCATCCAGCGTGATCAGAGCATTCATGGCGCGGTTTAGATTCTCGCTGGCCAAAGAAGTCATACGGTCTAACTCCTTGATCACCTCAAAGACAGCGGTGGCCGGATTGAACACCACCTTCTCGCCGATATATTTCAACTGATAACTTTCGCGATAATTGATCTTCCGGTCCTCCCCGGGCACACACAGACAGGCCAGCTTCACGATCAGACCGGAGAAGGGGAACAGCACGATCACCTGAAAGATCTTGATCAGCGTGTGCGCGTTCGCCACGAATCTGCCGTTGTCCGAAGAAATGCTCCGAATCAGGGCAAACACGGGATCCAGCGCCACCGCCAGAATAATATAGATCAAAACCGTGCCGATCACATTGAACCAGAAATGAATTAACGCCGCCCTCTTGGCGTCCTTTTTGCCGGCCAAAGAAGCCAGAAGCGCCGTAGTGCAGGCCCCGATATTACAACCCAAAATGATATACAGGCAAATGGGTAAGTCCAATAACCCCTGCTGTGCCAACAACAACACGACGCTGACCGTTACAGAGGAACTTTGTATCACCGAAGTGAGCACCATTCCCACGATCGTGGCAAGCAGCGGATTGGTCAGGGACGCCAAAAGCGCCACCATCTGCGGCTCGTTCTTCATGCCCGCCATAGCGGAAGACATAGTGCTCAGTCCCACAAACAAAATACCGAAGCCTGCGATCACAGACGCAAACTGCTTCACATTCTCTTTTGAGGCAAACATAGTCACGAGAACGCCGCACAAGAGGATCACCGGCGCAATCTCCGACAGATTAAAGGAAACCAACTGTGACGTGATCGTGGTACCGATATTGGCTCCAAAAATAACGCCCGCCGCCTGATACAGATTCATCAGTCCCGCGTTTACAAAACTGACCACCATCGCTGTACAGGCCGAGGAAGACTGGATGACACCGGTGAACACGATACCGACTAACATTCCCGCAAAACGGTTCGTGGTAAAGATCTCCAAAATACGGCGCAGTTTAGCTCCGGCGACCTTCTCGATCGATTGACTCATCAGTTCCATGCCAAAGAGGAATAACCCCAGGCCACCCGCCATCGTTAACAGAATACTTACATTCATTCTTTTCTATCCTTTGCTTTCTTCCACAGACCAAAACAGCACGTATCAAATTCCATTTTACGGGAAAACAGGCCAACTTACAACCATTTTTTTACAAATTGTCAAAACGCCTGTCGAATATCCTGCGCAAGCTGTTCTTTCAACGCCTCCAGACTATCAAATTTTTTCTCCGGACGTCGAAACGCTCTCAGATACACTTCCACCTGCTCCCCGTAGACCTCCTCGGAGAAATCGTACAGATAGCTCTCCACACCCACCGCCATCTCCTCGGACACGGTGGGTTTACAGCCGATGTTGCTGAGGGCCTGATATCTCCTGCCGCGGCATACCGCGTCGGAAAGGTACACGCCATTGGGCGGCAGAAGCTTGTTCGGCGCAGGCAGCAGATTGATTGTGGGAAATCCCAATGTCCTGCCGATACGGTTGCCCGCTATCACCGTCCCCACGATGGGATAAGGCATCCCTAACAGCCGCTCCACAAGCGCCATATCCCCTTGCTCCAGCCTGCCTCTGACCAGAGAAGAGCTGACCTCCTGCCCGTCCAAACAGATCTTTTTGATAATCTTCACTTCCCAATCAAAACTGTCCGCCATCTGCGTCAAAAGCGCCGCATCCCCGCGCCCTTTTGCCCCGAAGGACAGATCTGTGCCCGCGGCGACAAAGCGGGCATTCACCTGTCCCGCCAACACATTTGTCACAAAATCTTCCGGAGACATTCCGGCCGTCCGGTCGCTTAAAGGATACTCAATAAGCACGTCAACTCCCATCCGCTCAAAGAGAAGCCGCTTCTCCTCTCTGGTGGTGAGCACTCTGCCATCCCCCAGGCCAAACAAGACAGCCGGAGACGGTTCAAAGGTAAACACACACGCCGCCAACCCTTTCTCTCTCTGCCCCAAAATCTCCTCCAAAAGCCTTCTGTGCCCGATATGCACGCCGTCAAACTTACCCATAGCGACAGCGGTCTCTTTCTCTAAATAAAAATTATCCGTCCCTGTGATAATCTCCAAATTCCATCACTCCAAAAACATTTTTACGGGCCGATACCATCCTCTGTCCCCGTCAAAAGCATAGATTCCGGCAAAACTGCCGTCCTCCCTGTAGGCGCGCACCCATTCTTCCTGGCCGTATCTCTGCGCTTCCACCGTCTGCTCCGGCAAAAAAGCATTGCCGTTGTCCAACAGTTTCCGCCATCTTTCCTGCACATGAAGCGAGGGGGTTTCCGCAAACACATGGTCTGTGGGAATCACCGTCTCCTCCAGCGTCCCCTCGTCCTTCCGCCTCTGAAGCGCAGACAAAGTGACCGCATCCTGCAACAAAAAGCCGCCGGCTTTCGTGCGCACCAAACTCTGCATCGTCCCGCCGCAGCGCAGCTTCTCCCCGATATCCGCGCAGAGCGTGCGAATATACGTGCCCTTAGAACATAACGCCCGTATTTTTATCACTGGCATCTCCACGGACAAGATCTCGATCTCGTGGATTGTGACTCTGCGCGCCTTGCGTTCCACTTCCAGACCTTGTCTCGCCAGGTCGCACAGCTTCTTGCCGTTCACCTTGAGAGCCGAGTACATGGGCGGGATCTGTTCATAATCCCCCTGAAACGAGAGAATTGCCTCCAGGACTTGTCCCTCTGTCAAACGCGCCGCCGCGTCCCTGTCTTCCCGAAGGATCCTGCCCGTGGTATCCTGCGTGTCCGTGTCCACTCCCAAGAGAAGCTCCGCCACATACTCCTTGCTCTGGTCCGTCAACATGTCGCACAGCTTTGTAGCGTTTCCCAGGCACACAGGAAGCACACCGACCGCCTGGGGATCCAGGGTGCCCGTGTGTCCTATCTTTTTCTGACCGCAGATACCGCGCATCTTGGCGACCACGTCATGGGAGGTAAATCCGGCCTCTTTATAAATATTGATGATCCCGTTTATCATAACAACTGTTCCTCAATGTGCAGGGACAGATTGTTGACGCAATCGTGGAAGTTGCCTTTCATAATACAGCCCGCCGCGCGGACATGCCCGCCGCCCCCAAAATAGGAAGCCACCTTGGCCACATCCACCTTCTCCGTGGAGCGCAGACTCACCTTGTACTCCAAATGCCCCGTCTGATACATAAAAATGGCACAGTCGATCCCCTTGATATTGCGCAACTGATTTACAATGCCGTCAAAATCATTCGGCTCCACACCGTAAAACTCCATCACCTTCCTGCTCACAACACTCACGATGCATCTGCCGTTCAAAAAGCGGATACTCTCCATGAGAGCACGTCCCATGATCTGGCTCTGTAAGTAGGTTTTCTGATAAAAAGTCTCCTCTATGATTCTGGGAAAATCAAACCCAAAACTGATCAAAAACGACGCCTTCTCCAAGGTCTGCGGCGTGGTACAGGAGTACTGAAACACTCCCGTATCGTGTATGATACCGATGTAGAGCGCCATGGCGATATCTTTGTCAATGCGCGACCGGTCCATCAGGTCAAAAAGCACCTCGCATGTGGAACCGATCTGCGGCTCCACCACATTCACGTCCCCACAGCCTCTATTGCTCACATGATGATCGATATTGACGGTCTTGACCGCCTTCTTGTAATAGCGTTCCGCATCTCCCATTCGGTCCGGCACCGTGTCCAGAGCAAAAAAGACATCAAATCGATCCTCTTTGGCAAAAGTGGAATCGATCTCGTCAAATCCCTTTATCTCCTTGAAAATCTCCGGCGGGGGATCCAAAAAAACCTTGACCTTCGCATCGGGCAGACATTTTGAGAGATACTGCCAAAGGGCCAGACAGGAACCCACACAGTCCCCGTCAGGGCGGATATGTCCGCTGATCCCGATCCGCTTTGCCCCTGTACATTCCTGTAAGATATTCATACGCCTTCCTCCGGCTCCTTGTGTGATTCGTCTGCGCTGCCCACCACCTGATCGATCTTTTGGGTCATATGGATGCCGTACTCGATCGACTGATCCATCATAAATGTAATCTCCGGCGTGTTGCGCAGATTGAGCTTTTGTGCGAGCTGCCTGCGGACAAAGCCTTCCGCGCTCTTAAGTCCTTCCAGGGTGGATTCCCGCGCCTGATCGTCTCCCAACACGCTGATCCACGCCTTGCAGCTTTTCAGATCCGGCGCCACCTCCACAGCCAGCACACTGGCCCATGGACTGATACGGGGATCCTTGATCTCCCCGCGGATAATATCCGCCAACACCCTCTGGACTTCCCCGTTCACACGGGTATTCTTTCTACTGTTTTTTCTCATTTCTAATTTCCTTATAATATCACGTTCTATCCGCTGGATAACAGGTGTTTTTATCTTGGCACTTCCACCATGATATATGCCTCCACAATATCCAACTCTTTCATCTGGTCAAAGCCTTCAAACACCAGACCGCACTCAAAGCCAGCCTTGACCTCCTTCACATCGTCCTTAAATCTCTTGAGAGAAGCCAGATTTCCCTCATAGATCTGCTCGCCCTCTCTGGTGATGCGGACCTTGCATCCTCTCTGGAACTCACCGTCCAGCACATAAGATCCGGCGATATTGCCGATCGCGGAAGCTCTGAACAACTGACGCACCTCCGCATGGCCGATCACCTTCTCCTCAAAGACAGGATCCAACATCCCCTTCATGGCCGCCTCAATGTCCTCGATCGCCTGGTAGATGACCTTGTACAGACGCACATCCACGCCTTCCTGCTCCGCCGTCGCTTTGGCGGTGACATCTGGTCTCACATTGAAACCGATGATGATCGCATTCGATGCGCTGGCCAGGGATACGTCGGACTCGTTGATCGCGCCCACTCCGCCGTGAATACACTTGACCACGACCTCCTCGTTGGTCAACTTGAGCAAAGACTGCTTCACAGCCTCCACACTTCCTTGTACATCCGCCTTGACGATCAGGTTGAGCTCCTTTAAATTGCCCTCCTTGATCTGGGAGAACAGATCGTCCAAGGACATCCTGCCCTTCGTCTCTTCCAGCTTCTTCTCCTTGTTCTGCGCCAGATAAGTCTCCGCATAAGATCTCGCCGTCTTATCGTTCTCGTGAGCTAAAAATACCTCGCCTGCGCTGGGCACGTCGGACAACCCCAAAATTTCCACCGGAGTGGAAGGAGTAGCCTCTTTCACCCGTCTGCCCTTGTCGTCGATCATCGCTCTCACCTTGCCGTGGCAGGCTCCTGCGGAGATAAAGTCCCCCACCTTCAAAGTGCCCTTCTGTACCAGGACGGTGGCCACAGGGCCGCGGCCCTTGTCCAGCTCCGCCTCTATGACCAGACCTCTCGCTCTCCTGTTGGGGTTGGCCTTCAACTCCTGGATATCCGCAGTCAGCAGGATCATCTCCAAAAGCTGATCGATGCCGGCGCGGGTCTTGGCGGAAACCGGCACAAATATCGTGCCGCCGCCCCAATCCTCGGGGATCAGCTCATGTTCCGACAATTCCTGTTTGACGCGGTCAATGTTCGCCGAAGGTTTGTCGATCTTATTGACAGCCACTATGATCTCGATACCGGCAGCCTTGGCATGGTTGATGGCCTCGATGGTCTGCGGCATCACGCCGTCGTCCGCAGCCACCACCAAAATTGCGATATCCGTGGCGTTGGCGCCGCGCATACGCATGGCAGTGAACGCTTCATGACCGGGTGTATCCAGGAAAGTGATCGTCCGGTTGTTCACGCTTACAGTATACGCACCTATGTGCTGTGTGATACCTCCCGCCTCCTTGTCCGTGACATTGGTCTTGCGGATCGCATCCAGAAGGGAAGTCTTACCGTGATCGACGTGTCCCATCACACAGATGACAGGCGGTCTCACCACCATATCTTCCGAACTTTCCTCTTCCTCCTTCAAAAGCTCTTCGATCACATCCACCTTGACTTCCCGCTCGCAAAGAATGTCATATTCCATGGCAATGTTTTCCGCATCTTCATAGGAAACTTCCTGGTTCACGGTCACGATCTTGCCCGCCAAAAACAGTTTTTTGATGATCGCCGCGGGCTGCAGCTTCATCTTCTCGGCAAGCTCTTTTATGGTAATAGAATCTGGGAGCGTGATGACCTTGATCACTTCCTCCACCGTCTCCTCTTTTTTCTTCTCGGGCTTGATGAAACGGCCGGGCCTGTTCCTTACCGTCTCGTCCTCCTCATAGATATGATCCTTCTTGGAGCGTTTGTCCTTCTCCTGGCTGAAACGCCTCTTATCTTCCTCGCGTTTCTTCTCCATGTCCTTTCCGTTGCTCTCCACAGCGAATCCTTTGCCTGGCTTATCGTCTCTGCCACCTCTGAACGAATTGCCCTGCCCGCCATTTGCTCTGTTATCCCTGCCATTATTGTTATAACCGCGCCCAGGCGCTGCGCCGCCGCTGCCGTTTTTTCTATCGCTCTGGCCGCCTTCTTGACCTGGCCTAGCCGGTCTCTGATATCCATTATTCGGTCTGTCGCCCTGCGGTCTGCCACCTTCTGCGCCTCCCCTGTTTGGAAAGGGTCTGCCCTGAGGCCGATTCTGCCCCTGGGGACGTCCCCCCTGTCCTCTGTTCTCATGGTTGTCGTGGTTTGGTCCATATCCCTCCCTGGCTGGTCTGTTCGCTCCCGCGTGATTTTCCTGCTGCGGTCTGCCTTGATTGGGATTCGGATTTTGGTTCTGCCTGGGCGTCTCCGGTTTTCCCTGAGGCTTTGGCTCTACATTGCCGTTTACGGCACGTCTGGGCTGTCCTCCTCTGTTCTCGGGCACCATCTGTACGCTGGGGGTGGGGGATGGCGGCGTAAGCGGCTTGATCGGCCGCACGGGAGCCTGAGATCGGCCGCCCGATCGGTTCTGTCCGCCGGCATTTCTGTTCTGACCGCCCCCCTGTCCCTGGCGTTGTCCGCTCATTTTGGAATTTTGCGGATTGCTGACAAAAATAATATTGTTCTTCTTTTTAGGAGGCTCCTTGCGTCCGGCCTCCGCACGGTTCCGCTCCTGGCCGGATCCGCCTCCCTTGGGGGCGTTTGTCTTGGCCTCTTTTGGCTTTTGTTTCTCCGGCGCCGCCTCCTTCTGACTTTTTTCCACCGCAGGAGCCTCTGCGGGCGCCGCTTTCTGATCCGTACCGCCGCTAAAATTTCTCCGCACCATCGCCGCGACATCCTCCTCTATGGATGAGCTCGCCGTCTTTCCTTCCATTCCCTTTTCTTTCAAAAAGTTTAGTATATCGTTATTCTGCTTATCCAGCTCTTTTGCAAGGTCATATATCCTTATTTTTTTCGCCATGCTCTCCTCCATTTCTGCCAAAAGGCACACTCACTTTTCCAGATATCCGATAACCGCATTCGCTAATCCTGCATCGCATACGCCCACAGAAGACCGCAATTCTTTTCCGACTGCCCTGCCTAAAGTTTCCTTCGTTCCGTACTCATAGATCGGGACATGGTTGTACGCACATTTGTCGTAAAACAATTTCTTGGTATTCGCTGACGCATCCGTTGCAATGATCACCAGCATGGCGGAACCTTTTTTTACTGCCTCCACCGTCTGAAATTCACCACTCACCAGATTGCGCCCCCTCATAGCGAGCCCTAACAGCGATAAAACGTTATTCTGTCTCAAGATTTTCAAACTCCCTCTCCAAAACGTCATACACTTCACTTGCAATACTCATTCTAAAGGAGCGCTCCAGTCCTTTGTTTTTGCGGGCAAGTCTCATACATTCTCCGCTCTTACAAACATATGCGCCTCTCCCGTTCTTTTTGCCTGTGATGTCCAAGCAGATTTCGCCTTCCGGCGTCCGAAGCACCCGCATCAGCTCCTTTTTGCCTTTCATCTCGCCACAGCCGACGCACTGTCTCAAGGGAATTTTCTTTGCCATACGCTCCTACTCCTCTTGCTCTCCATCCGCATTTTCCGGATATTCGCTTTCCTCATAGGAATCCGCCTCATAAGCGCCTTCCCCGTATCCGTTCTCCTCGTAGGAGGTTTCTTCGTATCCGCTCTCCTCGTAAGAGGGTTCCTCATATCCGCTCTCCTCGTAGGAAGTTTCCTCGTATCCGTCCTCCTCGTAATCCTCGTCTATATAATCCTCATAGCGGAAACCGGGCGCATCCTTGGCCTGTGTCTCCGATTTGATATCGATCTTATAGCCGGTCAGCCTTGCCGCCAGCCTTGCGTTCTGTCCTTCTTTGCCGATCGCCAGCGACAACTGATAATCAGGTACCACCACTTTTGCGGTCTTTTCATCCGGATCCGCAAAAACAGCCACCACCTTCGCCGGAGAAAGTGCGTTCTGGATCAGATTGCCCGGATTCTCGTCCCAAGGCACAATGTCAATCTTCTCACCGCGCAGTTCCTCCACAATGGCATTGACGCGCGCGCCGTTCATACCCACGCAGGCACCTACCGCATCCACATTGGGATTGTTGCTCCACACGGCGATCTTGGTACGGCTGCCCGCCTCTCTGGCAATGCTCATGATCTCCACCGTGCCATCCTTGATCTCTATCACTTCCGACTCAAACAGCCGCTTCACCAACTCGGGATGCGTGCGACTCACATTGATGCGAGGGCCCTTGGGGGTGTTTTTCACCTCCAAAATGTACACTTTAATGCGCTCCGTAGGTCGGAATACTTCACCTTTTACCTGCTCGCTCTCGCTCAGCATAGCGTCGGCCTTGCCCAGATTGATGCTGATATTCCGGCCCACATACCGCTGCACGACGCCGGTCACCACATCCTTTTCCTTCTCATAATACTGATTGTAAATGACGCTTCTCTCCTCCTCGCGGATCTTTTGCAGGATCACATTCTTGGCGTTCTGTGTGGCGATACGGCCAAACTCTTTGGACTGGATCTCCACGCGCAGCATATCTCCCACCTGTGCCTTCTGAGAGATCTCATGGGCATCCTCCAGAGCGATCTGCAGACAGTTATCCTCCACATTCTCTTTGTTTTCCACCACTTCTTTTTCCGCGTACACCAAAAAATCACAGGTCTCTCTATCGATCTCCACTCTCACATTGTCCGCCTTGCCAAAGTGATTCCTGCAGGCGGTGAGAAGAGAATTTTCAATCGCCTCAAACAGCGCCTCCTTGCTGATCTCTTTCTCCCTTTCCAGAATATCCAGCGCCTCCATCAATTCCTTGTTCATCATTTCCTCCATTCCGGCTTTCGCCAAAGCTCACTACACAGTTACTCTATCGTTCATGCGGTATCGTCAAAGTTCCAAAGCAAGGCGGATCAACGCGATGTCCGTCCGCTTAAAGGTTCTCGCACCGCTCTCCTCCAATATTGTGAGGGTGGTCTCGTCAAACGCTTCCAATGTCCCGGAAAATTCCTTGACCTTGTCAATGGGTTGATACAGCTTGATCTCCACTTTCTCTCCCAGACTCTTTTGCAGGTGCTTATCCTTTTTCAGGGTTCTTCCCAACCCCGGACTGCTCACCTCCAAAATATATGCGTCCGGTATAAAATCTTCCCGATCCAAGACGTCCGACAGTGCGCGGCTGACATTCTCGCAGTCCCCGATGTTCACGCCCCCCTGCTTGTCAATATAAGCGCGAAGATAATACTCGCTGCCTTCCTTGACGTATTCCACATCGTAGATCTCCACACCTTGACTCGCCGCGATCGGCGCAAGCAGAGCCTCCGTCCTGGTCTCATAATCTTCTCTCCTGGACATTCCATCCCTCCCGTATAACAGCCATTCCCGCTTTGTCGGCATATTGCCGCAAAACAGAATGTGGTGACAAGAAGAAAGAGTGGCACGCGCCACTCTCACTCTCACAATCATCTTAAGCATGATAAGTATAGACCTTTTAGGAAACTTTGTCAATAGGTTCAGGGAAAAAAACGTTCCGGCGATAACAGTTCAGCTATACAGAAATTGTGGTTTCGACTTCGAGACGGAGCATAGGTTACAGAGAATACTTTCTGTGACGGCCAGATAGGCGTTCCGATGAGCCTCATGCACGGCAATGCCCGCCATTGGACGGGCATCGCCGGAGTCTCATCTCCACATCTGACTCACGCCACAGAAAGTATTCTCTGTAACCTATGCTCCTGTATCCCACAAATCAAAAAAGTATCCCATTCGCACACGTTTCAACGGTTCCTCATAGGACTACGGCAATCGCTAAAAACTATCTGAAATGTCCGTTACTTACCCCGCTGAAACTAAGCAACCGACAATGACATGTGGTCATACAGAATGTTGTAATCCAAATTGTGCGGCGGAGATACTTTTTTGACTTGCTCTGTCCCTGACTCGGAACCACAATCTCTTTATGGCTGAACTGTACTATTTCTCGGTACCGTCCGCATTATAGTTTTTATATGTAAAGTTTCCATCTTTGTCACGCACCGTCACACTGTAGCTGCCGTCTGCATGATAAAATGTCGCCGTATAAGCTCCGTTCATATCATTATCATACTCATATACAGAGGAAACTTTACCATTCTCACCATAATAGGTATCTTTTGACAAGTATTTACCGCTGACATCAAAATATTCCCTTATACGACGCGTGCTGCCGTCTGCATTATAGATTGTTTCCCTTTTTGAATTTCCCGAATCATAGTTTTCCCTTACGACAGAATAATCTACAGTGCCATCCGCTTTGTACCATATACTCTTACTGCCTTCATATACCACCCATTTCGTACAGTTTCCATTTTTGTCATAATATGTAGTCTTAACCCGCGTGTCGCCACTGTCATATTCGTTTATGATCCATGAACCATCAGCATAATCTATTCTCTCCGTGCGTCCGCTGTTTTCTTCTCTTGCGACAGCTTCCTCCGCCTGTACAATATCTTCTTCTCTTGCAGCGGCTTCCTCTGCCTGCACGATATCTTCATCTCTCGCCTCGCGTCCCTCCGTTGCGCCAAAAGCCTGGTAGTGGCTCCACAAAGCAAGAACATCCGTCCCATATGCCGCCTGAAGATCCGCATATCTCCCTGCGTAATCCAACGCGTTGAAATCGGTTCCTGTCTCCCGATTCTCCTTTGCTCCAAAAGTCAGATAATGATTCAGATACGCGTTCCAGTTATTTCCAAAAGCAGCGTTCAAATCACCATACATCTCTCGATACTTCACAATATCAATGAGTCCGTTCATATTTCGCCCCTCGCTCAGACCATATTTCATAAAATGCTGCCAGAGCGCTCCCTTGTCATATCCGTACGCTTCTTTCAAATCAGGATACATGTCCGCGTAGTAATGTTCGTCAAACACATCCTCCAATGTAGCCGCATTTGCCTGCGTACCTCCACAGTACAACATGCAGCCTGCCAGAACTGCCGCCGCTACTCTTTTTACCCTTCCTGCCAGTTTGGCCCTATCCTGTTTCTTCATCATCCTTTTTCTGCTCCTCTCTCATGTGCTTGCCGACGCTTCATCCGTCAGCACTGTTTTATCCAGTTTACCCCCCCGCTTTGTTTTGTCAACTGTTTTTTCTTTTCACACCCACGCCAGTACACCAGTGCCAGCGAGGTGAAAAGTAACTTCACTCGTTATAAAACACACAATAGCAATCTGTCTCCATCACCAAATAGGCGGCATCCATCTGACTCTCAAAAAACATCACATACCACCCCGACCCTTTGTTGCAGATCACTACCTCGTCCCCGTGAAATTCAGAGGGCGCGTAAAAATGCAGGTTTTGGTAATCCACAATATAACCGAGCTCATTGCTGAAAGAGAGAAACTCGGAAGGCGCAATGGGATTGGACAGAAAATAGAACTCTCCCACCTCGTCCAAAATATAGATTTCCTTTTCTTTCTGCTTGTCCTCCAACAGACTGAGGGCGCCACTCACCCCATTGTACACCTGAAATGCGGGAACTTCCTCCGATGCAAAATATTCCTTCACAAAACCCGCAAAGGAGAGCCCGTAAAAAAGTATTAGCGCCGCTATACAGACGGCCTTCGTCCAATGCTTTTTGCACAGCCCCCAAAAAAAGAGCACGCCACCCACACAGAAATAGGCCAGTGCGATAAAAATACCGTTAATGTGATAGTTATAGTACCCGCACAGCAAAAACAGAACCACTTCCCCAAACGTGACAAAGAGCATGACAAGATCGATGCTCAGTCTCTTTTCCATGAGATCCCGCACCGAGCGATAGATGCTGTGTATACCGCCTACCGCCACAAAAATGACGCTGCAGCGATACATGGTCCAATAGCGGTCGGAAGAACCAAATTTTCCATCCGAGGTGAGCGGATAGAGCAGATTTCTCAATTTCCCTTTCAAACCGGCGAGAGAAAGCTCCACCTCCTCGGTGCGGTTGACCAACATTTTGGGGACAGAGAAAAAAGGGGTCACGATCGGCTCCAGATCGAAATAATTGACACAGAATACCAAGATCAGCGGAATCGCCATGATCCCCAAGGGTACGGCTAAAAATAACAACTGTTTCATTCGCAGAAAACGATTCTCTTTCCTATAGAAAAGATAGTACACGCCAAACAACACACCAAACACCGCAATGGCAATCGCCGCAATGATATAGGTGTACAGCGTAATGCCAAACAAAATCCCCAACAGCGCAAAATTTCCATACCGTCTTTGATCAGGATCTTCCTGCACCTTTTTTAGCAGCCGCACAAAATAATAGAGAGAGATCGTCAACATGCCCAACATCACATTACAATCCAAGGCAAATCTACAGTTCATAATAAAATAAGGAAAAATGCCAAGCAGCAAAAGCCCCACAAAGAAGCCTTTCGTTCCCCATCTTTCCCGCATAAGGAGCGCGCCGAAAATAACCGTGAGGACTCCCATGAACACTCCCGGCATACGCAGCGTATACAGATTCAGACCAAAAAACTTTACTAACAGAGCGCAAAAGTAAGTGTAGAAGGCGCTCTGTTCACTGTAGAAATTGGAGGGCAGGACGGGCAGATAATTCCCATAGCGGTCTGTCCCAAAATTTGCGATCGACCAGGCGTTCAACCCAAGTCCCGCCTCATCGATATGCATCCCATAGGGAATGGTGGCAATGCGGTATGTCCGCAAAAATACTGCCGCAAAGATCATACATCCGGCCGCTATACAGAGGATGCCCTTTCGTGTTTTTTCCTTATCGTTCCCCATCTTATCATCCTGTTTGTCTTATACCGGCTGACATTAAGATTTTCCTCACCGCTTCGCAGACGCCAGACAGTACGCTTTCTCGAACTTACTTTTTGATAACGGCGGCGCTGCCACCGATGTGAACAGCGCCGCCAAAACGATGAGCCTACTCCTCCATGCCAGAGCAGTTTACTGCGATGACACGCTACTCCCCTACATGCAGGAATTGATGCGCCTTGGGAGACAACGGCTGCTCAAAGAAAGCATGGTAACATTCCAAAATTTCCGGATTCTCATGTGAAAACCGGATGGGGTTCTTTTTGTCCAGATCGTACAAAACGCCTGTTCTGGCAGGCACATCCGCGCCGCCATCGTGGATCGGCTGCCCGCCGCCGTTGACACAGCCTCCCGGACAAGCCATCACTTCCACGAAATCGTATACCGCCTCGCCGCGGTCGATCCGCTCCATCAGCTTTCTGGCGTTGCCAAGTCCGCTGACCACCGCCACTTTGATCTCGTTGCCGCCCACATCCACGACGGCCTCCTTGATCCCTTCCGGACCGCGCACATACTCAAACATATCCGGATCGGGGTTCTTGCCCGTGACCACACTGTAGGCAGTTCGAAGCGCCGCCTCCATCACGCCACCCGTAGCGCCGAATATCACGCCGGCTCCGGTATAGACGCCCAAAGGCTTGTCGAAGTCATCCTCCTCCACAATCTGAGGCTTGACATAATAAGCCTTGAGCAATCTCCCCACCTCTCTGGTGGTGAGCACCTCATCCACATCCCGTCCCGTTCCCACGGAGTCCATCCCCTCCAAGGTGATCTCACGCTTTTTGGACAGACAGGGCATCAGAGACACCACAAATATCTTGGAAGGATCCACATTCAATATCTGTGCATAGTAAGTCTTTGCCACAGCGCCAAACATCTGCTGCGGCGACTTGGCGGTGGAAAGCCTGCCCACATACTGCGGATACTGGGTATGTAAGAAATTCACCCAACCCGGGCAACAGGAAGTGAACATGGGCAGCTTTTTCTCCTTGATCTCGGGCAGCCGCTCCAGAAATTCATTCCCCTCCTCCATAATGGTCAAGTCGGCGGAAAAGTTGGTGTCAAAAATATAGTCAAAACCGATCTTGCGCAGACAACCCACCAGGCGCTTCTCCGTGGCCAGCTCTCTGGGCAGATCAAACGCCTCGCCCCAGGCTGCACGCACGGCGGGCGCGATCTGTACGATTGTGATCTTGTCGGGATCTTCCACAGCGTCCAACACTTTCCCCACATCGTCGCGCTCCCGCAGCGCGCCCACAGGACAGTTGACAATGCACTGGCCGCAGAGGGTGCAGTCCACCTCATCCAAGGGTTTGCCGCAGCCCACATTGACGGATGTTCTCGATCCGGTGTTGACCACATCCCATATCTCCATGCCCTGGATCTTGTCACAGACCTGTACGCATCTCATACATTTGATACATTTGCTGCTGTCCCGCACCAGAGGAAACTTCTTGTTGATCGGCGTCTCCTCGGGATGGATCTCATAGGGCATATCCGTGATATTCAAGTCGTTTGCAAGGGACTGCAGCGCACAGTTGCCGCCGCGCACACAGGTGGCGCACTGGAAATTGTGCTGGGATAAGATCAGCTTCACATTGGTCTTGCGCACCAACCTCGCCTTGTGGCTGTGGGTGTACACCTTCATTCCCTCCTCCACCACGCTGTTGCAGGCGGTCACACATCGATCCACACCTTCCACTTCCACCACGCATACACGGCACGCTCCGATCTCGTTGATATCCTTCAGATAGCACAACGTGGGGATATTGATTCCGGCGGATCTCGCCGCCTCCAAGATGGTGGTCCCTTCTTCTACAGAAATATTGATATTATTGATACACAAATTTACCATTTTTCTTTTCGACCTCCTCTAAACGAACCGTACCCAAAATGATCGCAGCGCAGACACCTTCCGGCCTCCTGGCAAGCCTCCTCACAGGTCATCGACAATTCGATCGGCTCAAAATCATTTTTTCTGTCACCGGAATCTCTAAATGCCAGCTCCACTCTGCCGCAGGGTGTCTTATTCTCATAAGAAGGCTGAGGAATCTCCACACCGCTGACGATCTCATGGTGGAAACCCAGATACTCGTCAATATTGGCAGCCGCCACCTTGCCCGCCGCGATGGCGCGGATCACGGTAGCCGGACCGGTCACGCAGTCGCCTCCCGCAAAGATACCGGGGAGATCCTTGATCTCGCTGCTGTTGAGCGCATCGATCGCGCCGCGTTTCACACCGATGCCAAAGTCCTCGAACGGCTTCGACACAATCCCCTGGCCGATCGCCACCAGGATCAGATCACATTCCATCTTTTCCATGGGCAGCTCCGCCTTCCGGGGAACCGGTCTGCCGTGTGAAATGGTTCCGATCATCTGAGGCTGTACCACCAGCGCTTTCACATGATTATTCTCGTCCGTCTCAATGCGGATCGGCGCTTTCAACTCCACAACCTCGCAGCCTTCCGCCTCGGCGCCCTCGATCTCTTCCCGAAGTGCCGTCATATCCGCTTTCCGTCTCCTGTATACGATGCTCACCTTCTCGGCGCCGAGTCTGACGGCCGATCTGGCCACATCCATGGCCACGTTGCCGCCGCCCACTACTATGACACGCTTGCCTGCATAATCCGGCATATCGCCGTCCCCGATCTTGCGCAACATCTCCACAGCGGAGATCACACCCACGGCGTCCTCGCCCTCAAGTCCGATCTTTTTGTCCGTGTGGGCGCCAATGGAAATATAGAGAGCATCATAATCTTTCCGCAGGTCGGACAGGGAGAGATCCTGACCCACGCTGATCTCGGTCTTGACGTCGATCCCCGCGGACAAAATGCTCTCGATCTCCGCATCCAATCTCTTCCTGGGCAGACGGTAGTTCGGGATGCCATAGCGCAGCATACCGCCCAGCTTCTTTCTCTGCTCGTAGATCGTCACCTTGTGCCCCATCAGGGAGAGATAGTAAGCCGCGCTCAGACCGCCGGGGCCGCCGCCCACTATGGCAACCTTCTTGCCGGTGGCAGGAGCACACTCCGGAATAGGCACATCACCCGCCATATCCACAGCTACCCGCTTCATACCCCGAATGTTCACCGGCGCATCGATCATCGTCCGCTTACAGCGGTTCTCGCAGGGGTGCTCGCAGATCAGAGCACAGACCACGGGCATAGGATTGTCCTTGCGGATCAGGCGCACCGCGTCCGCATAACGCTTCTCCGCCACCAGCGCTATGTAACCGGGAATATCCACACCCGCGGGGCAGAGAGCCACGCAGGGCACCGGCTGGTTGCTGTTGCAGGTACAATGATGCTCCTTGATGTGGGACTCGAAATCATCCCGACAACCCTCCAGACATTTTAACGCCATCCTCGCCGCCTCAAAACCGATCGCGCAGTCGGCAGATTGATAGATGCTCTCCGCGGTGAGCTTGATCACATCCAGCGTCTCCATATCCGCCTTCCCGTTCAAAACAACCTCAAACAATCTTACCAGTTGGTCAAGTCCCACACGGCATGGAACACATTTTCCGCAGGACTGCGCCAGACACATCTTTACAAAGGAACACACCAGATCCACAGAGCATATTCCTGGAGGACTCGCCACAATTCTTCGCTCCAGATCGGAATACAAGGACTCTATGGTGATCTGCGCCCTGTCCTTTGTATGAATACTTAATCTGCTCATCTCTTCCTTTTTTCTCCTTTCTCCCGCCGGGATGCCACAACAATCCGCATATATCTACAATTATTTTAGCACATTTCTACAGATAACACAACGAAAATTCAACCAAAGTTTCTCGTTCCGGCGTCCGCCGGAGCCGCGCTTGTCAATTCCAAAAAGCCGTTCAAAAGGATGCGTCCCTCCTCGTCCCGAGTGATACCTCCGTGGATGGCCCGCTCGATGTCCAGATCCACAAACCACTCCGAGAGCGCCAGGCGGCCCGACGAATTGACGCTGCCTTCCGCGCCCTGGTAATAGTTGGTCTCCCCATAGATCTCCGCCATATCCTGCGTACCCCTGGGAGCCAACAAATCCGGCATATCGCCCGACGTGCGGAAGGACAGCACGCCTCTTGCACTAAACGCCGTATCCTTGGCATCTGTCGTGAAAAGAGCCACATTGTGGGAATCATTGTCCACAGATATCACTTGCGACACGCGGTCGTTGGGACAGCTATTGGAATCTACCCCCTTCTCCCCGTTGGCAAAGGCGATACTGTGTTCGAGCCTGTGCCCGCATGCAATGCTGGATCCGCCCAGTTTAAAGCCGTTCCCCAGACCCACATGCTCCTCTTTTCCATTCTCATCGATCACATAACCGTTCTTAAAGGCAACACAGTTCTTGATCAGAACGCTTCCCGTGACGCCGCGCTCCACCTTGGCAAACAGATCAAAACCGTCATCTGCATTGTATGCGGATATGCATCCTTCCAGAACATTGCCCTCCGCTACCGTGATCTTGGCGGCAAAACCGTCGGAATCCGTGTAGCCGGGATCTGCGTTCAGATAAGCGGTACAGTTGCGCACCACATTGTCGGAGGGCCAGTCTTCCCACTGATCTTCCGGCAGAAGGGTGCTGATCTGAAAACCGGTGTTGCCGTTTCGGTAGATGCCGAGGCGTTCCACCAGATTGTGGCTCCCGCAGAGTCTGACGCCGCCCTCTCCTCTGGCGGTGTTGGTCACATCAAAACCCTTAAAATGCCAGTAATCGCCGGCCAGCGACATCCCCATGCACGCTCCGCAAAAATCAAGCACGGCCCGTTCTCCATCCCGCGCGGCAAGTAAGATCGGCCGCTCTTTTGTGCCGTCGATCCCCCGCTCTACCACAACCGTCCGCTCCAGCAGATATCGGCCGGGCAAAAGGATCAGCTTTTGTCCGGGAAGCGCGCCGCGCACCGCCGTGTAGATATCTAGCGGATCCGCCTCGGTCCCTAAAGCCTGCGCGCTGCCAAAAGGCCCTATGTATAACACTTCTCTTTCGCTGGGTTGATAAGTCACTGTAAAGGCAATTTCCGCCGTGTCATAGGAGGACAATCGCGCATAACGCGAAGGGCAAAACGCCTCGTTCGGCGTAAATATGATGCGCAGCACATTCTCTCCCACGTTTAGATTCACCTTCTCCCGGCATTTGACGCCTGCCTGCACAGCTTTTTCCGCCAGGACTGTGCCCGCGGGATCCTGTACCAGCAGCTTTCCGTCCGCATTTCCATAAAACACCAGCTCATATTCCGGTCGGTTGGCCGAAGAGGCCGATAGAATCCGATAATTGGGCATCACCAGATCAAAAGGCCGCTCTCCCACGGAATCGTCCTGACTGGGACTCACCGTGACAAACTTTACATTCCGCACCGCCACTTTGGCATTTCTGGAAGCAAAAAATCCCACATAAATATGTCCGCTCTCCAATCTGGTCAGTTCGTCCCCGTCCTCCCCCTGATAAAAAGTACGGGAAGAGAGGATCCCCTTCTCATCGGTGTAGCCGATCACATAACCTCCGTTCATGCGCCGTATGGACAGATGAAAGGAAGTAAGAGCGGCCACATCCCGCATCTTCTCCGGCGCGTTGGTGTATCCGCCCACCAGATTGTAAACGCCGGAAGCGTAACCCTGATCCGGAGCCGTAGTCTCCAAGGTGTGCATAGTGCTACAAAAATGCGCAACCTGCGTCCCTTCCGCGATGGTCTCACGCGTCACTCCCTTTTTCTCCTGGGCGCCTACTCCCAGCTTCATAAAATACCGTTCTCCGGCATTGGCTGGACATTTTCTCTCCTTGTCGTAGAAATAGTCCACCCTGGTCACGGACGCCATATAGGAATTGTTCCAAAAACTATCCTCCCTGCCGTTCTCTCCGATCGAATCCGCCGCCATCAGTCCAAAACCGTCCTGACCGTTGGAGTAAGTCCAACTCTCCACTTCCAGATCCGCTTCCAGCGTGAAATTCTCCGTCTCCGGATCGATCACTGTGTAATAGAACGCCAGTCCGTCCGTGGATGCAGGCACCAGCTTACCCCTACCGCGCATACTCCACACGGACAGCGTATTCTCCTCCACGCTGCCCGCAAAACCGTTGTTCTCCACGTCCGTGCTCGTTCCATAAGTCACAAAGGCCCATTTCCGGCTCTTTTGCTCCGCCATATTTTCCTCATTTCCGCGCTCTGTCCGCACATTTTAAGTATATTCTGTTGCCCGCTCAATCTTCATACTTGAAGTAGTCAAAATCCGCCGGTTTCCTAGTGCCGCAGCCGCCGTTGTTGGCATAGATCCCCACCAATGTGCCGGTGTGACGCTTGGGATCGTCGGGCACGCCCTCGTCGCAAAGGAAAATACAATTTTCCAGCTTGCCCACTTCTTTAAAGTCTTTCCCGTCATAACTGTAATAGAAAGTTCGCTGAAGCTTCTCCACCACCACTTTCAGATAGACGGGAGCTTCCTTGACATCCGGTATCTCCGCGATCAGCTCCTCTCCGTGGTTGCGATTGATGACCAGTTGAATCTTACGGCCCTCCTCATAGCATACGGCACATCTGGCGTAAGTCGCCGTGCTGTAATAGCAAGTCAGTCCCGCCTGCTCTCCGTCGCGGTCAGGATAATACTCCACTTTCGTCTCCGCCGTATAGGAAAGCTCCTGCTCTCTCCGAAGCAGCGTATTCTTGGAGCGGATCTCGTCAAGCTGTCCGTCTCTGGTCCAAATGCGGAAAAAACCTGGCCGCTCTGTCAATGACCAGGAGCCGTTGTCGGGATTTCTCACAAACTCCCACTCCAGGTTCAGCGCAGTATCATCAAAATCATCATAAAGATTCCTGGGAAATACACATTCCGGCAGATCGGGCGCCGTCTGGGTCAAGCTGGGGCCCTTTCCTTCGTTGATGGTAAACCAGCCGTCCTCCGTCCACTGTACCGGATCCAGCGCGGACTCTCTTCCCACGGTGGTATATTTCCCGCCGTTGGGTCTGCCGCACAGATAATAACACCACCACTGTCCGTTCTGATCCTGCACCAGCTTGCCGTGCCCCGCTCTCTGGATGGGCGCCTCCGGATCCTTCTGACGCATAACCGGATTGTAGGGAGAATTTTCATAGGTACCGTAAAGCTTGGTGCTCCTCGCCACGTTGATCCCGTGGCCGTAACCGGTGCCGCCCTCCGCGACGATCGCATAGTAATAACCGTCTTTTTTCATCATGTGAGGACCTTCTGAGCAGCGCTCCCCCGTGCCTTCCCAGGCAACCTTAACGGGGCCCGCCACCTTTAAGCCGTCATCACTCAAGGGCACGGTCTGAGCCGCTTTCGCGATAATCATATATTTCTTGCCGTCGTCATCCACAAAAAGAGACGGATCAATATCGTCCACTTCCAGGCACACCGGCTTGCTGTAAGGCCCCTCCGGCTTGTCGGATACCATGACGAGCTGACGGCGCATAACGCTCTTGCCCCGCTTGCCGTCCGCATTCAGACGCAGCGTGGCATAGATATAATATTTGCCGTCCACATACTCGATGTCGGGGGCCCAGATACCGTGAGAATCCTTGATATCGCTCAGATCCAGCCACTCCGGATTGGCGATCGCATGGCCGATGATATGCCAGTGCACCATATCCTTGGAGTGCGACACAGGGATCGCCGGAAAATACTGGAAGCTGGAGTTGACCATATAATAGTCGTCCCCCACCCTGATCACGGAAGGATCCGGAAAAAAGCCCCGCTGCACGGGATTGTGATATACTCTTTGTTCGCTCATGTTGACCTCTCTTTCTTTCATTGCTGTGGTTTTGATCGGAATAGTAGATTTTCCGTTCCGTATGTTGTATTTTGATTGTAGCATAATTCCCATTTCTTCACAACTAAATAACTGACGCTCCCATAAAAAACGGCGGCAAGTTTTCCGTTGGGATCAATGCCGCCATAAGTAAGCAATATTCAGATTTTCATACCCTCATTTCTGCCTTAATGCCTTAAATTCATTGTTTTGACCACAATGCATATGCCTTTTCCCATGTATCTAACATAAAAGGACGCCTTTTATCAGCAATTTTATCGGCATATTCCTCTGCAAATTTTAGGAAGTCAAGCATATGCTCTCTGGCTGTTCTCAACTCTTGAACAATAATCTTACTCCATATATTTGCTTTTACAAACTGATCACTTTTTATAAAAACACTTATATATTCCTCCATGTCAAAAGGGATACGCTTTTCTTCCACAATGATATTTCCTGTGTCCGAAATGTCAAGTATAGCATACGGAATACTGCCTATTACTCCATCCAACGGCAAGCCACAAGAACCTGGATTGATTAAAACAGTTTTTTCATCTGTTGATTGGTAACTCCACTGAATATGAGAATGACCAAATATGTACACCCCTTGCTCCAACTCTGAAAAAATTTGCTGAAATCTATCATTGTTATCAAAATAATTATGTATGTCTGCCCGAAAAGAATCTGATGTTACATCCTTGTCCTTGTACCTTTTCGCAACTTGTTGCGTTGACCATTCTTTATGTTCGCAATCCTCAATGAACTCCTCCGACGAATGTGCTATATGCAAATCAACACCATTGCATGTAAATTTAAGTACCTTGGGCATCGATAATATAAAATTGAGATTATCCGCACTAATCGCCCGATAACAGTAATATAATATCTGCATCTGCCCATCAGTCCATGTTTTTTGATCTTTATCAATAAGATTCTCTAAATATTTTTCTTGGTTTCCTCGTATTATATGCTTTTTATCTAAACAGCGTATTCTTTGAATACATTCATTAGGATACGGATTGCTAAGACAATAATCACCAACAAAAATGAAGTTATCAATATTATTATTGTTCGCATCTTCAAGCACCGCATTTAATGCCGGAAGATTTCCATGTATATCTGAAATAATTGCAAATTTCATGTTCATCACCCATAAAGAAAATTCTTATTTATTGAATTGTTCAACGTCATTATCTTACCACATACACAAAATAGTTTCCCCATTTCTTCATAACCGGATAACCGCAGTTCCAGCATACCTAAAGCTATTATATCTCCTCCTCTATGTATCCTGTTCGCAGCATCAATCTTTTATGCCAGCGAATTTGGTACTTTCTATACTCGGATGAACGAATTTCCTGCGTCCTGCACTTATTGGCAACAATCCGATATCGCAGACTGTAACCAGAAAGTTGTTGCATTAAAACTTGTTCTGTTACTTCTAATTGTTTTACAGCTTTTATCAAATCAGAACCTTTTAATTCAATTAGATACGCTATTCGAGCAGTTTCATTCATCAAGAGATAATCACACCTATTCCCACTTTTAATGACAACCCCATCAATCTTATAATGAGAAACATACACCCTTCCACTATTGATCCCTCTATGATACTGTGGATTCCCTCTATCTCTTGATACAATCTGTGCAGCATCCTTGCTGCATATAGATTCAAACCCTATTAATGGCATTACACCCCATACCTTCCTCATCTGTTTCCTGTAAGTTTAAAAGTTCATCAAATTCCGTATTTATTACCTTTGAAATTTCATCAATCTTTTCATTTTGAATCATATGCACTTCCGCATCCATACAATTCTCAACTGTTCCATTCTTTACAAACCAAGAATCAAACTTCTTATCATTCAGCCAAATTGACTCTGGTATAATTTGATCTACCTCCTTGGAATATTGACTTGGAACGGTATGTGCATACAATAAATTATTCAAAGTCCCAAGGACATACGGACTATGAGTAGTCAACACCACCGAATGGTTACAATTACTTACCAGAGTGATCAATTCTGTGATATACTTTTGTGATTCCGGAAACAGGTGAGATTCCGGTTCTTCAATAATAAATAGAATCGGCGTCTGCTGTAGCAAGTAATAGAACAACAAATTCAAAATCCAAACACATTCCTGTTGACCGGATGATGAAAAATTAATTTTTACATATTTCCCATTCTCAAGAACAATTTGTTCTTCTCCATTGCTGTAACGATACGTGCCTCGAAGTATTTTTTCAATCAGGCTCAATGCCTGTTGTATAAGTTGTGGCGACAAACCGATTTTACCCCTATAATATGCCATTAATCCCGCAAGGCCCTCTGCAAATTCTGACTTTATGCGTAATATCCGCTCTAAATAATCCCTTGTACAGTAGTCGAGAGACCGCTTTTGCACACTGTCCATAGTTGCATAAATGTAGCCAAATTGCTGTGATAACAAAGTCATCATACTCCGCCCTGCGGGAATATACACAACAGAGCACTTATCATCAAATATTTCACACAATTCCGCCTTTAGCTTATTGATATCGTCCTCCGATACCCCTAATGACGTAACTTTAAAATAATGATTTTTGTCCCGCAAAATCATTAACAAATCTTCGCTGAACGTGAACCATATATAGTTAGGTGAAGAAAATTTCGTATCCTCTTTCAGAGACACTTTTACGAAACATGTATCGGTAAAATAATATTCCATACACATTTCATTTGACATTCCCCAAGACGAGCCAAATGTCCTCAGGAATTTTTCCCTCAAAAAATTCTCCAATCCTTTCCTTAAACTATTTCCATATACAACATCTGGCTCCGTCTCCAATCCGCTTACAGGAACAATATCAAACGCCTGCCTTTGCGCAAGATTTATAATATCATCTTTTATGGTCCTGAAATAGTAAATCGCCTTTGCTAGCGTACTTTTTCCGGACGCCTGAAAACCTGTCAAAGTCATAAATTGAGAACATTCCAGATCACACTCTTCTATTGGCCCCAGTTTTTTTATAATCAATCTATGCATCATGCACACCTCTAACCGACATTTTGTTTATTATAAATCCTGCATCAACTTTCTTCAACTGTATTTTTGATTGTCTCGCTTTTCATGCCCTGTTACCACTTCTCTTCACATAATACTGTCCACTCCATCTCGTCCCTGATATGTTCACAGCCGTATTCATCTGTGTATAGAT
>JAMPHU010000044.1 GCA_023663225.1 Candidatus Gastranaerophilales bacterium | reverse complement strand
GCCGTATTCAGATACCCCGATTCCCCAAGCTCCGCCTTTGCATGGGTAAGCAGCTTTTCCCCCGCCGTGGTATGTGTTTTCATAACCTCAAATTCTTCTTCCGTCAGCTTTCCCGGCTTATTTAAGACTGCATCCGGTATATGTATTTTCCCGATGTCGTGAAGCGGCGCTGCCACCACCATATCATTCAAGTATCTATCGGTCAAAATATCGCTGTATATTCCCTGTCTTTTCAATTCCTTTGCAATGCACTCCACATATTTCGCTGTGCGCCTGATATGCCCGCCCGTATTGTCGTCCCTGTTCTCCACAACTTCCGCCATGAACGTAATCATGCCGGACTGCATACAGGAAACCCGTTCGTGGTAAAAAGAACGCATATTGCCCTGCATGATCAGAACGATAATCGTAATTGTCATGACAAAGGCAGAAATGCTGGCAATCCCGATAAAAGATGCCAGTCCCCACCCGTACATACCGTCGTCCGCCCGCACATTGCTACCGCCTGCTACAATCTGCATTGCCGCACTATCCGTACTGGAAAAAAACATAAGCAGGATACCGATCAGCCAGAGCAGGTATTTTTCCGATTTCCGCAGGCTTCTGTGCCGCATATTCTCATGGAACCAGCTTCGCCAGCTTTTCCCTTTCACATAGAATAAAAGAAGCAACACGGCTAATACGCCATAGAGTATAAAACGGTAAACGCTGGTTCCCTGTTCCGACAACGCCAAAAAATACGGCGGTACAATCAGGATCGGAACAAAAAGTCCGTTGATGATACCCGTAAACGGAATCATCAAAAACAACCCATACAGCTTATGTTGTTTCCTGCTAAGACAGACATTGAACCCGATCATAAACAATGCCGCTATTGTTGCCGCATCTTTTCCCAAAATCAAAAACACAACGCCGATCAGGAAAAAGCTGACACAATAAAAAAGGCGCTGCCTTTTTTCCTCCATATCCGGCTCTAAAAATACATATTTTTTTATCAGGAAGCCGCTGACTGCGATTGCCACCGTTTCTAATATTTCCAATATCGTTGTTACCATAGTCTATATGCCACTCCCTTTATAAAAATTTATATTTGCTTTTCTTGCTTGACTGCATAAATCACGAACCTTCAAGGTATAACAAATTATAGCACAATATAAATTGGACGAAAAGAACTGATTAAAATTTTACTTGCCAGCCCTCCGATTCAGAGTTAAAATACGACACCAGGTCAGGAGGGATGCATGGCAAAGGAAACTGCATTGTACCAGCTCATGAAAGTCCGCATGAACGGCGTCATGAACGGCATCACGAACAGCGGCGGACAGGGTAAAAAGGCTGTTAATATATAAATATTTTGCTTATCGAGAACATTAAATCCGTCTTGATAGCAAGCAAAAAGAGGGGTATAATAGTCTCAAAAGCATACCCTGATACTTTTGAAAGAGGAGAATGTCCATGAACAAAAAAAACACGTATAGTCCCCTTCGAGTCTTTCTGGTCGTTGCCATCTTCCTGATCGTCATGGCCGCCCTGGCAATCAGCATCTATCTAAAGGAGCGCATCCCCTCCAACCCGCCCGGCACTATCGGCAATACCGCCGGTAACTTAAACAATGCCGGCCTGTTCTGCGAACACGACGGCACGGTATACTTTTCCAATGTCTACGACGGAGGCGCTCTCTATGCCATGGACCCCTCCGAAACCAATGTCCGGCGGCTCAACACCGATCAGGTGCGCAATATCCTCGCCGGAGGCGATTACCTCTATTACTTCCGCGTGGGGGCAGCCGGCAATTCCGGCCTGGGAAGCATCCGCTCTCCGCGCTCTTTCAACCGCTGCAAACTTGACGGAAGCCATCCCACCGCTCTCGTGAGAGATGTGGTCGTGACAGGGCAGTTGGTGGGCGACGATCTCTATCTGCTTGTCGCGGGGGACGATCATCCATCTTTTTACAAGCTCAAAACCGATAAATCAGACCGCACCGACCTTGCGGATTACACGATCAATCCCGCCTGTGCTGTGGACGGCGTCATCTACTACAACGGCACGCAGAGCAACCATTTTCTCTATCAGTTAAACACCTCCAACGACAATGTATCCGTGGTCTGGGAGGGTAATCTCTGGTATCCGGCAGTGGAGGGGGATTATGTGTATTACATGGATGTGGCCAACAACTATAGACTGTGCCGCTACTCCCTCTCCCAAAATGTAGTGGAAGTGCTGACCAATGACAGAGTAGACTGTTTCAATGTGGGTTACGGCTATATCTACTACCAGACCAACGGCTCCAACGCGCAGCTAGTCTGTATGCGCACGGACGGCTCCGAAAAACAGGTGGTCGCTATGGGCGTCTTTACCGATATCAACTTAACCTCTCAATATGCGTATTTCAGAGATTATTTTGAGGAAGGCGCCATGTATCATTCCTACTTAGGTTCCAGTTCCTTTGACGTTTTCTCTCAGGCGCAGGCGGCTGTCCAGTGAGGGAATAGAATATTTTATCTACAAAAACCATATAATCAAAATAGTATGAGGTGATGTTATGTGCACAGCAGCAACTTATCAGACAAAAGATTTTTATTTTGGACGCACTCTGGATTATGAGTTCTCTTACGGCGAGGAAGTGACGATCACTCCCCGCAACTTTCCCCTTCATTTTCGCTTCATGGGAACGATGATGAATCATTATGCCATCATCGGCGTGGCTCATGTGGCGGACGGCTATCCTCTCTATTACGATGCCATCAATGAAAAAGGACTTGGCATGGCGGGACTGAATTTTGTGGGCAACGCGTCCTATCGGGACGAAGCGCCCGACAAGGACAATGTGGCACAGTTTGAATTTATCCCCTGGATTCTGGGACAGTGCGCCACCGTACAAGAAGCCAAAAATCTTCTGGAGCGGATCAATCTCACCGGCACGCCCTTCAATGACAGCCTGCCCCCCGCACAGCTTCACTGGATGATCTCCGACAAAGAGGCGTCCATCACAGTAGAATCCACCCAGGCGGAATTTCGGGTCTTTGATAACCTGGTAGGTGTCTTGACCAACAATCCTCCTTTTGAGGAGCAGATGTTCCAATTAAACAACTATATGAACTTGTCACCCCAGAATCCGCAGAATCATTTTTGCAGCAAACTGCCCCTGTACGCCTACAGCCGCGGTATGGGCGCGATCGGCTTACCCGGCGATCTTTCTTCCCAATCTCGGTTTGTAAGAGCAGCCTTCACCAAGATGAACTCCGTCTCCGGCGATTCGGAGATGGAGAGCGTCAGCCAGTTCTTCCACATTCTCGGCTCCGTGGATCAGCAGAGAGGCTGCTGCGACTTAGGAGACGGCAAATATGAGGTCACGATCTTTACTTCCTGCTGCAATACGGACAAGGGACTTTATTATTACACCACCTACGATAACCACCAGATCACGATGGTCGATATGCACAAAGAAAACCTGGACGGCGCCCTGTTAGTCAGATACCCGCTGATCAGAGAACCGCAGATCAGGATGCAGAATTGAAAAGCAGCGCCGTTCACAGTCGTTTTTGCTGAGAACGCAAAAACCGCACATAGACTGCAGCTGCAGCCATACAAAGTGAAAACCCAAGGAGCGCTTTCCTTGGGTTTTCTTTCGGTTAATTGGAGAGTCTGCCTCTCCTTATGCATGGAGCATACGGGATTCGAACCCGTGGCCTCAACAATGCGAATGTTGCGCGCTCCCAACTGCGCTAATGCCCCATCTCCATAAGTATAGCACAATCTGCCAAAAAAACAACCACTTTTTTTGAAATGATATTGGCTGAACTGTCACTATCCCCATGTAAAAACGATACTCAAGGCGACGACATCAGCCTGAGAGCAAATCCAACCTCGTCCACATACAGTTCGCACGCTCCTCCCTCTTTCAGCTCTCCAAACAATATTTGATCCACCAAAAGCGGCTTGATCTCGCTCTGTATCACCCGATCGATCTCCCTGGCGCCGAACTCTATGCTGACCCCTTTCTCCTTTACCAGTCTCCTTGCCGCCTCGTCCGCGGAAAATATCACTTTCTTTTGCGACAGCAGTTTCCCCAGCTCACCCAGCTTTTTTGCCACGATCTGCTCCGCCATCTTATCGTCCATAGCCCGAAATACCACGATCCGATTTAGGCGGTTGCGAAACTCCGGCTGGAATATCTGCTTAACCTCCTCAA
Source organism: Candidatus Gastranaerophilales bacterium (assembly GCA_023663225.1). GTDB lineage: Bacteria > Bacillota > Clostridia > Lachnospirales > Lachnospiraceae > Acetatifactor. The sequence continues at coordinate 22,424 of JAMPHU010000044.1, read as the reverse complement.
GAATAACACCTGTTTTTTGTTCCTGTCCACCGCCCCCGAAACCGATCCCCTGCTTGCCGATCCTGCTCGCTCCGGCGTTGGAGGTCATAATGATCACCACATTTCTGAAATCTGCCTTTCTACCCTGATTGTCGGTCAATGTGGCATAATCCATCACCTGTAAAAGGATATTGTAGATATCCGGATGTGCTTTCTCCACTTCGTCCAAGAGAAGAACCGCATGCGGATTCTTGCGGATCTCCTCCGTGAGCAGTCCGCCTTCCTCATATCCCACATATCCGGCGGGCGCACCGATCAACTTTGCCACCGCATGTTTCTCCTCGTACTCGCTCATGTCAAAGCGAATCAGTTTGATTCCCAATTCCTCCGCCAGACTTTTGGCGATCTCTGTCTTACCCACGCCCGTAGGGCCCACAAACAAAAGACTGGCCAGCGGTTTGCCCTCCTCAAGCAGACCGGCTCTGGAAAATTTCACCGCATTTACCACCTGCGCCACCGCTTCGTCCTGCCCGTACACCCGTTTTTTTAAACGCTCCTCCAAAGTGGCAAGCGCCTCCGTCTCATTGCTCTCCACCGTCTGTCTGGGGATGTGGCAGGTTCCGGACAAAATCTCATCGATCAGCTCCTTGTCCACAGACTGCGCCCCCCTGTCAAGGGGATGCATCCGGCGGTATGCCCCCGCCTCGTCTATCAAATCAATCGCCTTATCCGGCAGATACCGCTCCTTCATAAACTTAGCGCTCATCTGAGCCGCGTACACAAGCACCTCCGGTTCATAGCAGACCCCGTGGAATCTCTCATAACCTTCCCGCAGTCCCTCCAAGATCCGGACGGTGTCCTCAACGCTCGGTTCCTCGATATCTATATTTTGAAATCTTCTCACCAGTCCCCTGTTTTTCTCAAAATGCTTCTTGTACTCCTCATAAGTGGTAGCGCCGATAAAACGGACATGTCCCGCCGCCAGATAGGGTTTGATCATATTGGAAATATCAAAACTTCCGCCGTTGACCGCGCCCGCCCCCACAATATTGTGGATATCGTCGATGTAAATGATGGGTTTCTCCTCCTTACAGATACTATCCATCACCCGTTTAAAACGCTTCTCAAACTCTCCCCTATACTGTGTGCCCGCCAACAGACTGCCCAAATCCAACGCAAAGATCTTCGCTCCCAACAAAGGCTTGGGGACACGGCCCTCATTCAAAAGCCGCGCCAATCCATAAGTGACGGCGGTCTTTCCCACCCCCGGCTCCCCTATGTGCAGCGGATTGTTCTTATCCTTGCGGCAAAGGATCTGCATGGTTCGCTCCAGCTCCTTCTCCCTGCCGATCAACGGGTTCGTCTGCTCCAGACTGTCATTGAGACACAGGGCATACTCCTTCCAGACAGCCTCCTGTCCCTTCGCCTCCTGCCCTGCCTCCAGTCTCTTTTCATCCTGCGCAAGTTCTCCCCAAGAATCCTCCCGCTCTTCCTCCTCATATGCCAGCGCCATCTCCTCCAGCAGCTCTGCCCGCTCCACGCCCTGCACCCGCATAAAATAGACCGCGTAGCTCTCCTCCAACCCGTACATGGCATGTATGATATGGGTCAGTTCCACCTCATCTTTGCCGCTGTTTTGCGCGGACTCCCAGGCGTACGCCAGCACAATCCCCATGCTTTGCGAGATTTCGGGAGCCGCCTTCGCGTCCGCAGACAGCGCCTCCATATATTCGTCCAGATAGGTCCGCAGATGATAGTCCAATTCTCTGACATTCCCGCCGCAATTTTCAAATGCCCGCGCAAACACTTTATTCTGACAGATCACATACAACGCCAGCTCCGGCGTCACATACTCATACCGCGCGCTCTTCGCCAGCGCAAAAGCCGCGCCCAGTATCTCTGAAACCTCACCCGATGTCTGCATGTTCATCCCTCCTCAACCGTCATCCGAAACGGATATCCTTCCTCTCTGGCCCTGGCTGTGGCCGTCTGCACCTTCGTGGCCGCTATATCATAAGGATAAGATCCCACAACGGCCCTGCCGCGCTCATGCACCATCAGCATCAGCCGCTCCGCCTCCAAAGCCTCCTTATGAAAAATCGTCATCAAAATATCCACCACAAACTCCATGGAGGTAAAATCGTCATTATGCATAATAACCCTGTAATGGCGCGGCTCTCGTATACGGCTCCTCACCTTTTCCCTTGTCTCTCCCTGTACGGACATCCTCTACACCTCCCTGACAACGGGCCGTGCGGCCCTTATGAAACAACGGGCCATACGGCCCTTATGAAACAACGGGCCATACGGCCCTTATGTTAGTCAAACTGCGCCTCATAAAGCTGCCGGTATACGCTTTTGCGTCCCATCAGTTCCGCATGCGTCCCCCGCTCCACGATCTGCCCATCGTTTACCACCAGAATCAGATCCGCGTTCCGAATGGTAGACAATCTGTGAGCTATGACAAAACAAGTCTTTCCTTCCATCAGTTTCCGCATGGCCTTTTGAATCTCCTGCTCCGTGCGCGTGTCCACATTGGAAGTGGCCTCGTCTAAGATCAACATTCTGGCATCCAAAAGCATCGCCCGGGCAATGGTGAGAAGCTGTTTCTGTCCCTTGGAAATATTCGTCCCCTCGTCCGTCAAAACGGTGTCATACCCTTTTGGCAGACGTGTGATAAAGGTGTGAATACGCGCCGCTTTCGCCGCCCGCTCCACATCCTCTTTGGACGCGTCCTCTTTGCCATAGGCAAGATTTTCATAGATACTGCCATAGAACAGCCAGGTATCCTGCAACACCATGGCGTAAGCTTTGCGCAGGCTCTTTCTGGTGAGCGTCTGGATCGCCCTGCCATCCACCCGTATCTGTCCGCTGTCCACATCATAAAATCGCATCAAAAGATTGATCAAGGTGGTCTTGCCCGCTCCGGTAGGCCCTACGATCGCAATGAGCTGCCCAGGCTTGACCCGCAGATGAAAGTCGTGGAGGATCTGCTTATCCGGCACATATCCAAAATCCACATGCTCCAGCTCCACTTCTCCCCTGACACGGCCGCCCGCTGTGCCCAATTCCAGCGCGTCCGGCGCATCCTCCAGCTCCGGCAGCTCTTCCAAAAGGCGAAATACCCGCTCCGCCGCCGCCAAAGCGGACTGCAGTTCACTCATAATATTGGCCGCCTCATTGATCGGGCCGGAAAATTTGCGAGAGTACAGCACAAAAGCCGAGATATCCCCGATGCTCATGCCGCCCGCCAGATACAGAAGCGCCCCAAACACACTGATCAACGACAAAGAAAGATTGTTCACAAAATTCACGCAGGGTCCCACAATGCTCCCATAATATTCCGCACGATAATAGGCATCCACCGCCGCCTTGTTCTTTCCGTCAAAGCGATTGACCGTGTAATCCTCCCTGCCATACGCCTTTAACGTCTTTTGTCCGGAGATCATCTCCTCCACAAAACCGTTCATCTCTCCCAGCTTGGCTGATCGCTCCCTGAAAAGCGGCCTGGTCTTGCCCGTGATAAATTTGGTCAGACAGACGGAGAGCGGCACCGTGAAGGCAAACACCAACAAAAGCTTGGGCGAGATGGTAAACATCATCACCAGCGCGCCCACCACGGTAATCACCGTGGTCAAAAGCTGCACCAGATCATTGGACAGGGAGGCGTTGACCGTATCGATGTCATAGGAGATACGGCTGATGATATCCCCTGTCTGATGGATATCAAAATATCCCACCGGCAGCGTCATCAGCTTCTCAAACACATCCTGCCTCATACGATAGACCGCCTTGCGGCTGACCGTCAGCATCAACACCTGCAGACCGTAGGACATGGCCGACGACACCACATAGAACACAGCCATCCAAGCCGCATAATATCCCACTCTTCCAAAGTCCACCACACCTTTTCCCTGCTCGATGGCGCCGATCGCATATCCCGTGAGCTTAGGGCCGATCAGAGCGAACAGATTGCTGCCCAGGGTACACAAAAATGCCAAGGTCAACAACCCCTTATAATAGAGCAGATATCTTCCCAACTTTAGGATGGTTCCCTTGGAATATCGCTTTTTCGCACCGTTTCCGGAAACCGCTTTCTTCCCTTCAGACATTCGCCGCCACCTCCCTTCTTGCGGGAGTCGGCTCCTCACCCATCTGCGACTGACTGATTTCGCGATATACCGGACAATGCTCCATCAATTCCTCATGTTTGCCATAACCGATGGCTCTCCCCTCTTCCAACACCAGAATATGATCCGCGCTGCGCACCGAACTCACCCTCTGCGCCACAATGACCAGTGTGGTGTCCGGCAGATACTCTCTGATCCCCTTTCGCAGCGCAGCGTCCGTCTTGTAATCCAACGCGCTGGATGAATCGTCCAATATCAAAATCTCCGGCTTCGCCGCCAAAGCCCGCGCGATCAGCACCCGCTGCTTCTGTCCGCCGCTCAAATTGGCGCCCTTGATGTTCAGACTCTCAGACTCCCGATCCTCCCGCTTTTCCACAAATTCGCTGGCCCTGGCATAAAAAAGCGCCTCCTGCATCTGCTCCGGCGTCAGTTTCCGGCCGAGGGACACATTCTCCGCAATGGTATCCTCAAAAATCGTGTCGTTCTGAAATACCACGCCAAACTTATCTTTCAACTCTCCAAAGGCATATTCCCGCACATCGCGCCCTGCCACCAGCACACGACCCTCATCCACATCATACAATCGCTGTAAGAGATTTAAGACCGTGGTCTTGCCCGAGCCGATCTCCCCGATGATGCCCAGCGTCTCTCCTTTTTGGATCACAAAGTTTAAGTCGGTCAGATTCGCCGCGGCTGCCTCTACCCCTTTTCCCTCATGGGAATGATAAGAAAAGGATACATGCTCAAAAACGATCTCCGCTCCATCGTCCGCCTTTTCCTCCCCGTAGACACGATCCCACACACGCATATCTTCCCCGCAATCCAACACTTGACAGATGCGGTCCCCCGAGGCGATCGCCTTGGAGAGCACGGTAAACATCTTGGACACAGACATCACCGCATTCAGGATAATGGTAAAATAGGTGGTGAACGCCAGAATCTTGCCGACTTCCGAAGTACCTGCGTTGACCCGCACAGCCCCCACCAGAATGACCGCCACCAATCCCAAATTTAACAGCACATTCATAGAAGGATTGATCACCGCCATGACCATCCCGTTTTTGCGCTCCCGTTCCACCACCTCGCGGTTGATCTCCCGAAATCGCTCTGTCTCCACATCCACCTTGGAGAGCGCCTTGATCACCCGAATCCCGGCGATATCTTCCCGCACCATACGCACAAGCCTGTCGGTGGCTTCCTGCAGACCGCCATACATCGGAATCGTCCTGCGGGACACATAAATCGTTATGCCTGCCAGAAAAGGCAATACCGCCAACAGGATGCACGCCAGCGCCGGATCCAGGGTAAAGGTCACACAGATGCCCCCGATCAGCAAAATGGGCGCACGCACGCCAAGTCTCTGAATCCGCGCGATCATCTGATGCAGATTGTAGGTGTCGCTGGTCATGCGCGAGATCAGAGACGGCTTGGTGAAGGCATCCGTCTGCCGGTTGGACAGACGCATGGTCTTTTGAAACAGATCATGGCGTATCTCTTCCGTGGCATCGCTGGCCACCTTGGACGCCATCCTGTTGGCTATGATATTGCAGATCACCGCCAAAAGCGAACACAGAACCATAAACATCCCCCATAAGAGCACCATTTTCCTCTGGCCAAGCGGAATCACCGTGTCTATAATATATGCCAATATGTAGGGGATACACAAATCCATGATCGTTCCCACAAATTTAATAAGAAACCCTACTCCCATGCGGGGGAAGTAGGGCTTTAAATAACGTATGACGATCTGTTTCAATCTTATCTTCCTTCTCTTCTCGTTAAATCTTAAACAGCGCGATCTCGCTCTTTAGACCATCCATATTCTCACCCAGCGCATCCGCTGTCTTATTCAGCTTCTCTACGTTCTCAAGTAGCCGGTTGGCCACATCGTTGACCGTCTCCGCACTGTTGGCGGTCTCCTCGATGATATCGGCAATGTTCTTCACCGCCGCCACCGCTGCGGCTCTCTCCACATCCGCTTTCTCCGTGCCGGCCACGATCTCCTTCAGGCCATCCACCAGATTGCTCATACGCTGCCTCATCTGTTCAAACACCCTGACTACCTGCTCCACCGCCTGGGTCTGTAACGCAACCATATTGCCTGCCTGGTTCGCACTCTCCACGCTATTCAAGGTCTGTGCGGAAATGCTCTCCACCTGGTTGCGAATCTCTCCCGCGGCCTGAGCAGAATCATCCGCCAGCTTTCTGATCTCCTCAGCCACCACGGCAAAGCCTTTTCCCGCTTCCCCTGCCCTTGCCGCCTCTATGGAGGCATTCAGGGACAACAGATTGGTCTGCTCGGAGATATCCGTGATCATGCCTACAAAGGAATTGATGACCTCGGATTCCTTCCGCAGGGTCTCGATACTCTCTCCCACCCTGGCTGTCATCTGCGTCGTCTCCTGCGCTCTGCTGCCGAGAAGCTTGACGATATCCATTCCCTGATTGATCATCGTCTCGGTCTCTCTCACCAGATTTCCTACTCGCTCCACGACTGTGCTGACATTCTGAATCTCATTGGACAACACGTCCGTCTTGGCCGTACACTCCTGCGCATGCTCGGACTGCTTGTTGATCCCGTCATTGATCTCCGCGATCGCATGGGTGATATCCTGAGAATAACTGTTGATAATGCCCGATGCCTGTTCCACCTCCTTGGAGGATACCTCCAACTCCTGTGTGGACGCATTGACCTTTGACACCAGACTCTTGGTGTTCGTTATCATATTGGTGGCGGATGCGGCGAGTCCTCTGAACTCATCGCGCCCCTTTGCCGTCACTTTTACGGTCAGATCTCCCTGCGCCACCACGCCGAATTTTTGGGAGATATCTTTCATATTCTTCTGTATGCCGATCACGGTGATCATCCCTATGATCAACACAATGATCACGGCCAAAATGACCAAAGTCACGGTCAGGCTGCGGATGGACTCCGCCTGCCCTGTCACAATGCCGCTCGGAACCAGCACGCACACCGCAGCATTGGTATCGCTGCTGACGCTGTAGAGGAACAGATAGTCCTCTCCGTGATACGAGACCTCGCAGTTGCCCTGCGGAGCTTCCGCCACATCGATCTCGTTGAAGAAATCCTGTCCAAAAAACACGGTTTCTCCCTCTACAAGCTGACTCTCCTCGCCTTCCGCCAGATTTTCACAGATAATCTCTCTGCCGCCGCTTGTCACAAATCCTACAATACTGCCCTCACCAAAATCCAATCCCTGGAGAAAATCTCGGATAGCGGCCTCCTTGACATCGATAACTACAAAAGCGCGATTACTCTGCGAGTTCATCTGATACGCCAGGATATACTGATCGCTCTTCGTATTCAGATTTAAATAATAATCCAGATCCGGATGAGAGTCCGTCCATCTTTCCATATTTTTACCATCGCTCGACATATCCGCCAAATAATCCTCATAAAAACCATCTGTGGTATTGGAGGTCTTGGTGGTAAACATATTGACGCCCGCGTATGTAACGATATGAATATTGGCAATAAACGGATTGCCCGTCTGGGCCGACAGCAGTTCGGAACGGATGCTGTCGATCAGATTCGCCTTCTGAATCGGTTCCGAATCATATAATCCCAGATAATATTTCGTCAAGTCATCATTAAACGCATACTTCATAGCCTCGGCTGAAATAAAACTACAGCTCATATCCACATACTCCGTGGCCATCTGCACCGTCTGCGTGGACGAATCCAAAAATTTCTCACTCATGCCCTCGGCCGCCTTCTGATAGGCGGATACACCGATCATAATCATAAAAAGGATAGGAACGAGGAAGCTCATTATAATCTTATTCCGAATACTGAACAACATGAAACCGCCCGATTTCTGGGACTTCTTCGCATCGGACGCATTTGCCGGTTTGACCTTGGGGGACTTTGCCTTGGGTTCCTTCACAGGCTTTGTCTTAGTTGCTTTCGCCTTAGCCTCTTTGGGGGACTTCCCTTTTGCCGTATTCAGATTCTTGTTCGCCTTGCTCATCTTCTCCTGCACTATGTGACCTCCACTTCTCGCATCTGCTTCCGTATCTCCTACACAGACATATTTTCCCCTGCAAAATATCTCTTTTTCATTGTAACACACTATTCGGCCTTTTGAAACAAGTATTTTTATAAATTGTATATGGAGGGGTTACATATCATTTTATGAGCGGAGCGCCCCCACATGAAGTCAATGTGACCCTCGCGGCACTAATGTACTGGCATTGGTTCACTCCTCCAGCAGCTCCCCGAACACTTCCGTCAATGTCATTGTCGGAATCTCATACTCTATTGCCTCAAAGAATGGCGCTGTCAGTTCCTCATAGATTTCCTTCTCTACACCCACATAATTGATATCATAATATTTCACATAAATCCCTTCGTCCTCATCTTCATCATAACATAACTCAAGGTCTAAGACAGTCTCCCACTTGCCATCGTCATTCAACACGATATATCGGAACCTTTCAACCCACGCATGCAGATAGTCTTGTTCCCACATTTTACCTACTCCTAACACCCCTCTAAAATACTGGCTCAATCCACGATAGGATATGCTGCAAGCCTCTTCTCCAAGTTCATAGTCAAAAACATACACAGCCCCCTGATTCACTACAAACTCCGGCTTGCCATCCCCGTCTATATCATCATAATAGTAGGCATATGGAAATCCAACACTGTCTCGATTTTCCAGCAGTTCTTCATAAGGTCTGCCCGCCCACCACAAATTCTGATAGCAGTCCTCTCCTTCATTCCATCCCTCGATTGGAAGCGCATTTTTTAACAAGCGAAGGAACGCTTCCCTGTATGCTCGATCCTCCTCATCAGTCAGTTCCATATGCGGTTGCTCCACAGTAAAGTCCATTGCCCGCACCATCTCGCACACCGCCGTTACCTCATCTTCTGCATCCTCGCCCAATTCTCCTTGTTCTTCCTGAACAATCAGAAACTCCGTTCCCGAATGGCACATAACAGCATAAAGATACAGAAATAAAGCCATAACAAGCAGCAGTCCGGATGTGCAAAGTGCCATTTTTGCTACTTTCCTCTTTCTCATTCCTCTATCTCCTTCATTATACTGCATATAAAGCTGCCACTCAATAACTGACCTTAATCAATCATGCTGAACAATCAAAAGCCAACCTTTCTATCAGATTCCTATTATCATCTTAACCTACTTAGAGCTCAATAATCGGCAAAACTGCATGACATTGCCGGTTACTGAGCTCCAGTGGGGTAATTATTCCCATGAGGAACCGTTGAAACACGTCAGTGCTTGGTGAGGTATTTTCGAACCTAGCACTGCTACGTGTTTCATCGAGCGGGAGCGTGTCCGAATGGGAATGATTACCCCGCTGGAGCGTAACTTTCCGTAACCTTCCGTAACTTTCGGGCAACTTCAGTTACTTTGTGGTAACCATTCATCCGTAAGGCCGCAGTTCCATAGCCTGCAGATACTGCTCCTCAAACCCCGCCTGCCTGGCTAGATTCAGCACTTCCACACCACATCCCGCCTTTTCCCACGCGGTCTCCAGATAATCTTCCGGATAGTCCTCGCACAAGATCTGCCTGCCCAAGCGAGCTGCTCCGGCCAGAGCCGTATTCCCGCCGGCCACAGTCCTATCCGCCAATTCCATGGGCAACAATCCTATCTGCGCGGCCGCCTCAGGATCCAGGTAGTAGCCAAATCCGCCGGATAACACGACCTTGGAAATCTGGTCAAAACGCACGCCGCGCCTGCGGGCCAGGACATGGATGCCGGTCAGTATCGCCCCTTTCGCCAACTGCACGGCGCGCACGGCCTCCTGCGTCACCCGCACGCCGCCGATCATGATCCCCTCGTCAAAGTAGGGGTCTGCCAATAGTCCCGTCTCATCCAAAATGCCTTCTTTGCGCAGTCTGGCCAAAAGGCTGACCAGATCGGCGCCCCATATCCCTCTGTTCACACCGCCTTCAAAAGCCGGTCCCGCAGCCGTCGCGCAGGCACTTATCCCATGACAATTACCCAGCGCCAACTCCCCGTTAGTCCCCAGGTCTACCAAAATCGTCAATTCCTCCTGCTCCGCCATCCGGCAGGCGTGAATCCCCGCCGTGATATCTCCGCCCACAAAGGCGGATTTGCCGGGAACGATCACACAGAGGACGCCGTCTATGACAAGTCTCGCCGTCTCCAGGCGGCTTGCGGCAAAGGGAGCCTGTCCCAGCTCCCTCGCATCATATCCCATCAACAGATATACCATAGTCGTATTGGCGGCGATCACCATAAAGAGCGTTTCGTCTTTCCCGATCTGCCCCGCAAACTGTTTGATCCCCTCCCGAAGAGCCTCCCTGACCAGGCTTTGCATCCGCGCCGCGTCATTTTCATTCTGAGTCCTCTGTATTCTGGAGATCACGTCCGCCCCATACTCGGTCTGCGGATTGACCGCGACAAACCGATCCTGCACCTCTCCCGCAGGACTCATAAGCTCCATCGCGATGGTAGTGGTGCCGATATCCACCGCTGCCAGACGCCTCCCCGCGGCGTTCACAAGCGACCCGCCCTCCACGGACAGCGGGGAGCGGGTGAGTATGGAAATATCCTTCCTGACGCCGGCGCACCGCCCACAGCCCGTACAAATCCGGCAAATTCGATCACTCAAAACAGTTTTTCTCCTTGTTGTAACGATAACCTATGCCCGAAAGCTTCTTTACAATCTCCTCCCTGTCCACATCCAAATCTTCACAGAGCGCTTCCAGGCTGCCGTAAAAATCGCGCAGCTTCAAATTTACAAAACTGAAAAGCATCACCGGATCCTGCGGTATCATACACTCACCTTCCTTTTACGGACGCGCCGAGCGCCTCGTTCTCCACATGGATCAGAATGGTATCCCCCGTCTGCACTTTATCCTCCAGAATCAATCTGGCGGATAAGGTCTCCACATGTTTCTGAATATAGCGTTTCAAGGGACGTGCGCCATACACAGGATCATAGGCATGTTCCACGATAAACGCCTCCGCCTCCGGCGACAATTCGATATTCAGATCTCGGTCTTCCAGCCGTCTGTTAAGATCGTCTATAATTAATTGAATGATACCGCCGATATTGTCCTTCGTCAAGGGTTTGAACAAAATCGTCTCATCCAGACGATTCAAAAACTCCGGCCTGAAGTGAGCCTGCAGCTCATTTCTCACCATCTCCTCCGCCTCTTTGCGGATGCTGCCGTCCGGCTCAATGCCTTCCAACAGATAAGGCGCGCCGATATTGGAAGTCATAATCAGGATCGTATTCTTAAAGTCCACCGTCCTGCCCTGAGAGTCCGTGATCCGCCCGTCATCCAGCACTTGCAGCAGCACATTGAACACATCCGGATGTGCCTTCTCTATCTCGTCAAACAACACGACGCTGTAGGGTTTTCTGCGAACGGCCTCCGTCAACTGTCCGCCCTCCTCGTATCCCACGTATCCGGGAGGCGCTCCAATCAGACGGGATACAGAGTATTTCTCCATATACTCGCTCATATCGAGTCTCACCATATTGTTCTCATCATCAAACAAAGCTGCCGCCAGAGACTTTGCCAGCTCGGTCTTGCCCACGCCCGTAGGCCCCAAAAAGAGGAAGGAACCGATGGGTTTGGAAGGGTCTTTGATCCCCGCCTTGGAGCGGATGATCGCCTCCGTCACCTTTGTGACGCCCTCATCTTGTCCCACCACTCTGCGGTGCAGCTCCTCATCCAAATGCAGCGTCTTGCTGCGCTCGCTCTCGGTCAGCTTTGCCACAGGGATACCGGTCCAGCGGGAAATGATCCTGGCGATCTCCTCATCGGACACTTTCTCATGCACCAGCGACATGTCCGCGCTGTTTACGCGTTCCTCCTCCTGCTCCAATTCCTTTTTCAGAGCGGGCAGCCTGCCATAGCTCAGTTCCGCCGCTTTTTCCAGATTCCCCTCTCTCTGCGCAATCTGAATCTCGCTGTTCACCTGATCGATCTCCTCGCGGAGCTTGGAGAGTCTCTCCACAGACGCCTTCTCATTGTCCCACTGTGCCTTTCTGGCGGCAAACTGCTCCTTTTGCTCTGCCAGCTCCCTCTGTAGATCCTGCAGCCTCTCTATGCTCAGGCGATCATCCTCTTTTTTCAGCGCGGCCTCCTCGATTTCCATCTGCATACATCTGCGCTGCAATTCATCCAGCTCGGTGGGCATACTGTCCAGCTCCGTCTTAATTAACGCGCAGGCCTCGTCCACCAGGTCGATGGCCTTGTCGGGCAGGAAGCGATCCGAGATATAACGGCTGGAAAGGACTGCCGCGCTGACCAGCGCATTGTCCATGATCTTTACGCCGTGATAGACCTCATATCGTTCCTTGAGTCCCCGCAGGATGGAGATGGTGTCCTCCACGGTGGGTTCTTCCACCATGACCGGCTGGAAACGGCGCTCTAACGCGGCGTCCTTCTCAATATACATGCGGTACTCGTCCAGCGTGGTGGCGCCGATACAGTGCAGCTCGCCTCTCGCCAGCATGGGTTTTAACATATTGCCAGCGTCTAAGGCGCCGTCCGTCTTGCCCGCGCCCACGATCGTGTGCAGCTCATCGATAAACAAAATAATCTGCCCGTCGCTGTTTTTCACATCCTCCAGCACCGCTTTCAGACGCTCCTCAAACTCGCCTCTGTACTTTGCGCCTGCCACCAGCGCTCCCATATCCAGCGCAAAAATCTTCTTATCCTTCAATCCCTGCGGCACGTCTCCCCTGACGATCCGCTGCGCAAGTCCTTCCACCACCGCGGTCTTGCCCACGCCCGGCTCTCCGATCAACACCGGATTGTTCTTGGTCTTGCGGGAGAGAATACGGATGACATTGCGGATCTCCGCATCTCTGCCTATGACCGGATCCAATTTTTGATTCCTGGCCTTTTCCACCAACTCCTGCCCATATTTTTCCAGCGTGTCATAGGTGGCTTCTGGATTGTCACTGGTGACCCGCTGATTGCCGCGAACCGTGGACAAGGCTCTCAAGAACCGCTCTCTGGTGATGCCGTACTCCTGAAAGATCTGGGCAATTTCCCGGTTAGGCGACTTGATCATAGCCAAAAACAGATGCTCCACGGATACATACTCATCCCCCAACTGCTTTGCCTCATCCTCCGCGTTGATCAGCACTTTGTTGAGATCCTGTCCGACAAACACCTTGCCGCCCTGGACCTTGACGCGCTTCTCCAACGCCTGTCTCGTCCTGTCCACAAAATGCTCCGCCTGGATCTCCATCTTCTCCACCAGCTTCAAGATCAGGCTGTCCTCTATGGTCAAGAGACTGTAGAGTAAATGCTCCTGCTCGATCTCCTGATTACCGTACTCATATGCCAGCTTTTCACAGCCCTCCACAGCCTGCATAGATTTTTGTGTAAATTTTTGAATATTCATACTTGTCGGCTCCATTCCTTTTATGTGTTATAGTCATACTATAACACACGGCGCACAGAAATCAATAAAAAAAGTGTAAACTTTTTATGTTATTGAATACTCAGAACCTTGTAATCCTGGTCTTCCACAGCCTTTCTCAGCACATCGTGCGCCACGTCGGCCTTTAAGCTCACCACAGCCGTTCCCGCCTCATGGCTCACCTTCGCCTCCGCCACCTGCTCGATGGCCTCCAACGCCTTCTGGACTCTCGCCTCACAGTGTCCGCACATCATTCCCTCGATCTTCAAAGTCTTTTCCATCATTTTGCTCTCCTTTTTGTGATTTGTTTTTGTCTTTCTCTTTTTATCCCTGCCCGCGTCATGTATCCTGACCAGATTCAGGCGCAGGGCGTTGGTGACAACGCAGAAGCTTGAGAGACTCATAGCCGCCGCGCCGAACATCGGATTCAATTTCCAGCCAAACACCGATATCCACACTCCCGCTGCCAGGGGGATGCCGATGCAGTTATAGAAAAATGCCCAAAACAGATTTTCGTGGATATTCCTCAGGGTACGGCGGCTCAGCCTGACTGCCGCCGGCACATCGCTGAGTCTGCTCTTCATCAGCACCACATCCGCCGCGTCGATGGCGACATCCGTCCCTGCGCCGATGGCGATACCGATATCCGCCCTGGTCAGGGCCGGAGCGTCGTTGATCCCGTCGCCCACCATCGCCACTTTTCCCTGCTCTTTCAGAGAACGGATCACGCTCTCCTTGCCGTCCGGCAGCACGCCTGCTATCACCTCATCCACACCCGCCTGGGCGCCGATCGCCTGGGCCGTCCGCTCGTTGTCGCCCGTCAGCATGACCACGCGGATCCCCATATTCTGCAGCTCTTTCACCGCCCGAGGAGAGTCCTCCTTGATCACATCCGCCACGCCGATGATGCCTAAAAAGGACTCGCCCCTGGCAAAAAACAGCGGCGTCTTTCCCGCCTCAGAAAGCTTCACAGCCTGTTCTTTTTGCTCTTTTGGCACACTGACGAAAGAGCTGATAAAGTTAAAGTTGCCCCCCGCCAGCTTCACGCCCCCTAAGACACCTGTCAGTCCATTGCCCGGCAGCGCCTCAAAATCTGTGATATCGTCCGTCTCCAAATGCAGTCCCGCCACATGAGAAGTCACCGCCTTCGCAAGCGGATGCTCGCTTCTTTGCTCCAACGCGTTGGCGCACCGCAAGAACACCGATTCCTCCACTCCTTCCGCGGGCAGTACATCCGTCACCTTCGGCTCGCCGCTTGTGATCGTCCCTGTCTTATCTAACGCCACAATCTCCACTTTGCCGGCCTCCTCCAGCGATACGGCCGTCTTAAAGAGGATTCCGTTCTTGGCGCCCACGCCGTTGCCCACCATGATCGCCACCGGCGTCGCCAACCCCAGCGCGCAGGGACAACTGATCACCAACACAGAGATCCCTCTCGCCAAGGCAAAACCGACGCTCTGCCCTGCAAGCAGCCAGACGGCGATCGTCAAAAGCGCGATCCCGATGACCGTCGGCACGAACACCCCCGACACCCGATCCGCCACTTTGGCGATAGGCGCCTTGGTGGCCGCCGCGTCGCTGACCATGCGGATGATCTGAGAGAGAGTCGTATCTTCCCCCACTCTGACCGCCTCACACTTTAAAAAACCAGACTGATTCAGGGTGGCCGCGGACACACCATCCCCCTCTTTTTTGTCCACTGGTATGCTCTCCCCCGTCAGCGCCGACTCATTGACGGCACTGCTGCCCTCGAGCACCACGCCGTCCACGGGAATGTTTTCCCCGGGGCGCACCACAAAAATATCTCCTTTTCGTACCTGTGACACAGGAAGTTTTTGTTCGACGCCCTCCCTGACCACAGTGGCAGTCTTGGGCGCCAGCTTCATCAGTCCCTTCAAAGCATCCGTAGTCTTCCCCTTAGAGCGCGCCTCCAACATCTTGCCCACCGTGATCAGTGTCAGGATCGTGGCCGCGGATTCAAAATAAAATTCATGCATGTAAGCCATGACCGCGCCCGCGTCCCCCCTCGCCTGCGCATCTGTCATGGCAAAGAGAGCGTACAGGCTGTAACCGAAGGAAGCTCCCGCTCCCAGCGCCACCAATGTGTCCATATTGGGCGCGCGGTGCAGCAGACTTTTAAAACCGCTGACAAAAAATTTCTGATTGATCCCCATGATCACGACGGTCAAAAGAAGCTGCACAATTCCCATCGCGACAGGATTGCCGGCAAAAAAAGAAGGCAGAGGCCATCCCCACATCATATGTCCCATAGAAAAATACATCAACACTGCCAAAAACACCAGCGATGTGATCAACCTTTTTTTCAGGAGCGGAGTCTCCCTGTCCTTCAAAAAATCTTCCTCCTGCTCCTCCGCGGACTTTGACGTTCCGCCCCGCTCCTTTCTGGCAGCTCCATATCCGGCTTCCGTCACCGCCCGAATGATATCCGCAGCGGCGGCAGTCCCCTCCACTCCCATGGAATTAGTGAGCAGACTCACCGAACAGGCTGTCACGCCGGGCACCTTGGATACCGCCTTTTCCACTCTCGCGCTGCACGCCGCGCAGCTCATACCAGTCACCGTGTATTGTTCCATTGAAACGATCACCTCTCTCCACTGGTCTCACCGGATCATCTTGCGCAAGATCTCCAGCAATTCCTCCAGCGATTCCTCTCTGCCTTCCTTAATATCCCTCGTCACACAGGTTTTCATGTGCGCTTCCAGCAAAACTCTGTTAAAACTATTGAGCGCCGATGTGACCGCCGACACTTGTGTCAGAATATCGGTACAATACGCATCCCGCTCCACCATTCCTCTGATTCCCCGTATCTGGCCCTCAATACGGCTCAAACGATTGATCAGATCTTTATGTTCCTTCTCGGAACGCTGCTTGGTGCGAGTCGTCGAGCCTCCGCAGCAGGTTCCGTCCGCAGTGTTCTCCATATAGCGGCTCCTTTCATATACCCTGGTGGGGTATTTCGGTTTTCAGTATATACCGTATGGGGGTATTTGTCAAGGTACAATTTTTGTGCGTTACATACTGTTGTGCGCCACAATCCGCTCATTGCTCGCGCAGATAAAGCTCCACTCTGTTTTGGATCACCTCGGCCATATCATCCACCGACTTTTGTCCCGCAAAAAATGCCTGCCTCTCCTCGTCCAACACCTGAGAGACTTCCACATCCACAGCAAAACAAGCCTGCGCCTCGCCGATCAGGCTTTCCAGCCTCTCGATCTCCTCCCGGGTGACGTCATGATATTCATACTCCATCCCGTTATATACCACCGTGGAATATCTCTCCATCGGCTTTCCCTCCGCTCCCAGAAGAAGGCGTCCAAAGGAATCTCTGACATATTGCGTCTCCCCGCCCTTGTCAAGCCGCGTCCCTGTATTGCCGGCCAGTCCGCCGGCGTTCCACACCTCAGGATCTTCGCTCAGGAAAAACTCGATAAAACGCCACGCCTCATCCTTTTTCCCTGACCGCTCCATGATCCCGTAGGCGTTGAAAGTGTTCAGACGGCACCCATTGCTGCCGTCCGGAGTGGGAAAGCCGATAAAAGTCGCCGTTCCTCCAAACAGGGCGTCATACAGTTGGATGTCCTGATATTCGTCGATCCCTACTCGATCGAGAAGCACCTCTCCATCCTGAAATTGTTTTGCGGAATACGAGGGCAGGTTATTGATATCCGGCTCCGGATATGTGGCTATGTGGGAGAGAAGGCTTTTAAATTCCTCCGAGTCAAAGCTGCAGCTTCCCTCCTGCCAATTGATAAACTGCCGTTGTCCAAATGTCATAAAGACATCGTACATCGTGTACCTGTCGTTATTATAAAACAATTTTGCCTCGGGATGTTCCTCCCCATAGGCAATCATCTCCTCCGCAGTCCATCCGGCCTCCCCACTTAAGTCCGCCGCCCTGCCCGCTATGGTGTTCAGTGTAAACGTGAGTGGAATCCCTGTCAAAGTCTCCTGAAAAGTAAAGCACGCCAAAAGGTTCTCCGGATAATCCTCTTCATCCAATACATCGCTCTGCGCCAGATAGGCGTTCAGATCCGCAAACACGCCGTTCGCCGCCAAAGCTTCCACATTGATCGAAGCGTTCAGCACAAGCATATCAGGGGAATTGTCGCGGGATACCAGGTCGATATTCAGCTTGGTCACCGCCTCGGACATACCGAGAGACTCCCCTCCGTATTCTCTGCATGTCACATAACAGTCCTCACTCTGTCTGTTGAATGCGGAGACCGCCGTCTCCAGCGCATAATCAGCCTCCCCCAGCACAGCGATCACCACCTCGGTCTTTCGGGGAACTTGGGCGGGATCTTTTCTCTCCAGACGGACCAGATCCGCCGATCCCGGATGCAGGCTCCGCAAGAGAGCCGTCACGCTCCCATCCTCCCCTGTCCAATAACCGCCTATCGTGGAATAGCTGATATCATAATCGATCCAGGAAAGAATTTCCTCCGCTGTCTCACTCTCCAGATCATAGCCGTAGAGATGCCCCTGCCAGTCCGCCACCAGAAAATCATGCTCTGTCCCCGCGGTCAGTCTGCCTGTCAGACTGTTGGGAAAACCGGTATAAACCTGTGTCAATGTTTTTTGTTCGATATCAAGCTCCGCCAACTCGTCCGCTCCCGTTACATCAGAACAGGAGATATAGACCTTTCCGTCCCTGCCAACGCCCGACGCCATCACCGTTTTATCAAGCGGCATGTATCCCAGTTCATTCCCTTGCTCATCAAACCAAACCGCATCTCCTCCGGGCGCAAAGATATACACTCTGCCCTCCCCGTCCACGGTCACCTTCACACCTGTGCTCCTGGCCCCATATTCCGACAGTTCCTTCTCCCACTTCCGGTTCCCCTGACTGTCAAAGGCGATCAGCATGGATACCAGATCCGACCTCTCCGACTCCTCCAACAGCACCGTATAGATGCTCCCATCCTCCGCCACACAGAAATCGTCGATATTCATGCCGTGGTCGCTCACAAATATTTCCTTCAAAACTTGCTGCTCAGACAGGGAATATTCACAGATGAACTGGCTGGCGCGCTCGTCGCCTTCGTGATACTGCAGACTGACATAATACAGACTGTCCCCTCCAAGAAGTCCGTTGCGAAAATCGACTTCCTCCGCATTTTTCAACTCCGTAAATTCCGGCACATACACATACTCATCCGTCCAATCGCTGCCCCGCTCGGTTTCCGATTCCTGACCGGAGCCGCCGCTTTGACTCTCATCCGGTTCGCCGCCCTTTTTGCCGCACGCCGAACAAGACAATGCCATTATGACTATAAGCATCACAGCCGTCAGTCTGCCGCACCCACTTTTCTTCATGTTTCTTCTCCCAATACTAAAAATAAGTCACCACATCGGAAAGTTTCCTCTTGGGGACCACATAATCCCTGTTTTCATCCAAATAATACTTGAAATCTCCGTCCTTCTCCATCGGCACCACTCTGCTCTTGACCGAAGGGTAGCCAAAGGCCACCACCGTGTGGAGCTTTTGATTTTCATTCAGTCCGAACAATTCCGACAGCTTCGCCTTGTCGCAGGCTCCGATGATGCAACTGCCCACGCCGTAATTCCAGGCCGCCAAAGTCATATTGGCAATCGCCAGTCCGGCGTCCGTGTCACAGACACTATTGATATCCATGTTTTCCACCACCGCGATAAAGAGAACCGGATGTTCTCCCTCTTTCGGCTGTCCCTGCTCCGGCGGGAGCGCCGCCGCCCACTTGGTGTAGCCAAAAACCTGTTCTACCTTATTTTTCCCCTCTATCACAATGTAGGACAAAGGCTGCTTGTTTGCCGCGCTGGAGGCAAACCTGGCCGCCTTCAAGATCTCGTCCACGATGGACGGATCGATCGCCTTCTGCTCAAAACGGCGGTAAGTGCGCCTGGTCTCCAAAAGTTTCTTCACATACAATCTTCCTGTCTCCAAAAATTGATCCATCTTTCATCCACTCCTTTTTTTGATTCTGTTTGACTTATGACCGAATTTGATAAAAAGAGCGCTGCGAAATGGGCTGACAACAATATCACTCATTCCACAGCACTCTCATACTTTAGGTCCTTTTTATTGCTGCGCTACATCCTTCATGGAAAAACTGATTCTTCCCATCTTGTCTTTTCCGAGACAGACCACTGTGACCACATCGCCCAGCGTGAGCACATCTTCCACCCTGTTGATCCGGTTCTTGGCGATCTTGGAGATATGCACCATGCCCTCCTTGCCGGGAGCAAATTCCAAAAATGCGCCAAATTCCTTGATGCTTACCACCTTGCCCTTAAAGATCTGTCCTTCCTCAAATTCTGTGGTGATGATCTTCACCATCTCCACCGCCTTGTCCATCATCTCCTTGTCCGTGCCGCACACAGATACATTGCCGTCGTCTGTGATATCGATCTTGACGCCTGTGCGGGCGATGATCTCATTGATCGTCTTCCCTCTCTGACCTACTACATCTCCGATCTTCTCGGGATCGATCTGAATGGAAATGATCTTGGGCGCGTACTGATTCACCTCAGGTCTTGGAGCGGCGATGACAGGCTTCATACAAGTGTCCATAATGAACAGTCTTGCCTCGCGGCATCTTGCGATAGCGCCCTCCACAATCGGTCTGGTCAGACCGTGGATCTTAATATCCATCTGAATGGCTGTGATACCTTCTGTCGTACCGGTCACCTTGAAATCCATGTCGCCGAAGAAATCTTCCAACCCCTGGATATCTGTCAACAACACAAAATCGTCGTCCGTATCTCCGGTGACCAATCCACAGGAGATACCCGCCACCATCTTCTTGATGGGCACGCCTGCCGCCATCAGAGACATGCAGGAGGCACAGGTGGACGCCATGGAAGTGGAGCCGTTGGATTCAAAAGTCTCGGACACCGTGCGGATCGCATAAGGGAAATCTTCCTCGCTGGGAAGCACGGGTATCAATGCGCGCTCCGCCAAAGCGCCATGTCCGATCTCACGCCTTCCCGGCCCTCTGGAGGGTTTGGTCTCGCCCACCGAGTAGGAAGGGAAGTTGTAATGATGCATATACCGCTTGCTCACCTCGTTCTCGTCCAATCCGTCCAGCTTTTGCTGCTCGGAAAGGGGAGCCAAAGTACATACGTTACAAATCTGTGTCTGTCCACGGGTAAACATGGCGGAACCATGCACTCTGGGAATAATGTCAACCTCCGCGGACAAGGGACGAATCTGCGTGATCTCACGCCCGTCAGGACGCTTGTGATCCTTCAGGATCATCTTGCGGACAGTCTTTTTCTCATACTGATAGACCGCTTCTCCTAAAATAGCAAGCCATTCTTCATTCTCGGCAAAAGCCTCTTCCAGCTTCTCCGTAATATTCTTGATATTGTCTTCTCTGGTCTGCTTGTCATCCGTAAATACGGCTGTCTCCATCTCCTCCGGAGGAACCAGTCTCTTGATCTCCTCAAACATCTCCGCGGGCACCGCACAACTGGTGTACTCATGCTTTTTCTTGCCCGTCTCGGCCACGATCTTGTCAATAAAGGCGATGATCGTCTGATTGATCTCATGTGCCTTGTAGATCGCCTCGATCATCCTGCTCTCCGGAATCTCATTGGCCCCCGCCTCGATCATAATGACCTTCTCTCTGGTGGAAGCTACGGTCAGATTCAAATCGCCCACCTTCCACTGTTCCTGAGAAGGGTTGATCACAAACTCTCCGTCGATCATGCCCACCTGCGTCATGGCGCAGGGACCGTCAAAAGGAATATCCGAGATACAGGTAGCGATGGATGCGCCCAGCATGGCCACCAACTCGGGACGGCACTCGGGATCCACACTCATCACCATATTATTCAATGTGACATCGTTGCGATAGTCCTTGGGGAACAAGGGCCTCATAGGTCTGTCGATCACGCGGCTGGTGAGAATGGCATTCTCGCTGGCCTTGCCCTCTCTCTTATTGAAACCGCCGGGAATCTTGCCCACCGAATACATTTTCTCCTCATACTCCACACTCAGCGGGAAAAAGTCGATCCCATCTCTGGGTTTGTCGGATGCGGTAGCAGTAGACAGGACAGTGGTGTCCCCATAGTGCATAAACGCACAGCCGTTTGCCTGTTTGCCCACTCGGTTGATATCTACCTTCAAGGTACGCCCGGCGAGCTCTAACTCATAACTTTGGTACATAATTTCCTCCATTCTGCCGCTCTGCGGCTTTTCTTATCATTTACCGGAACAGAGGAACCGAAACTACTGAAAAAAGCATGTCCTGACATACTTTTTTCAGCGGTCTCGGATACTCCGTCTGTTCCGGCATGTTCCCAGATTTACACATTCCTGTACGAAAATGTGATAAAGCGGAGCGTCCGAATATAACCGGACTGCCTCCGCTCTCAATCTCACTATTTTCTCAGACCAAGTCTCTCGATCAGAGCACGATATCTCGCGATATCCTTTTTCTTGAGGTACTCCAAAAGTCCACGCCTCTGTCCGACCATCTTCAACATGCCGCGGCGGGAATGGTGGTCCTTGGGATTCGCTTTCAGATGCTCCGTCAGCTCTTGGATCCTTGCAGTCAAAACCGCAACCTGCACCTCGGGTGAACCGGTGTCGCCAGGGGTTCTGGCATACTCATTCATAATAGCTGTTTTCTTTTCTTTTGAGATCATTTTCTCTCCTCCTGTTTTGATAATCGCCGGATACTAAGATCGGGTCGGAGTGTCCCAAATCTGAGCATCGGCTGACTTCATACTTATTTATGATACCATAACTTTTTCCGGTTGTAAACAATTATTTCAGTATACGCCGCAAGTGTAACAGTTCAGCCCTCCCATTCATAAAAGCGTCTGCTTCCCATTCGGACACGCGTTCCGTAAGCGCAATAAATTGCGCTCGATGAAACACGTAGCGGCACATAAGCTGACA
>JAMPHU010000043.1 GCA_023663225.1 Candidatus Gastranaerophilales bacterium | reverse complement strand
AATCGACGAAATCAGAGGGCTTTTCTATAGTCCGACGATTTGGGAAAGTTTTATTCTACAGAAAGTATTTTTGTTGAGGATAATGACAAAGACTATCTCAATGGTTTTTATATGCTGGCCGGAGAGAGGAAGCGTGTTTATACTTTTACAGTTATTATTAACGATGTCCCAACAGTAGAGGATACCGAAAATTTTCTTGATGACTGTGTGATATTGAACACTTATCGTAATTATTTTATAAAATCTACCGGGTTTGAAGACATTCAGATTGCCTGTGGGATGACGTGTTATGAAAACCGTTTTGAGATGTCTTTGAAGTGTAAAAAAGATACTATAGAAAAAAAGTACAGTTTTTTGATTCCCTGATAATTGATGAGCTTGTAAAAATTAACACGAGTGCTCAAAATCGTCTGAAAGATACTTACCCCCAAAATGGATTTTATCCTTATAATGTGATTTTCACAAAGTTAAACAGGGATCTTGAGAAATGATTTGAGGTGGAGCGGAAGTATGATTTGCAAACCTCTTGGGGAGAGGCCGGGCAACAGGCTTTTCTTTTATAACAGGTTTGCCGATGGCATTTGATTCGTATGTAAAAGCTATGGAAAGGATAGAGATATGTCAGAAAAAAGGCTGAATAATACGATATTTCTTATGTATTTAGTGACAGAAAATTATTGTAAAAAGCATAACATTTCAACGGATGATTTTTTAAAATTAGATGAACAATACGCAATATTAAACTATGTTGCAGAATGTCCGGATATATTCGACAGCATGACAGGAGATGAAATGGTAAGGGAGGTTGAGCAATATGTATCGCAATCTTAAGACGACTTTATACCATGGAACTGTGTCGGAAATACAGAAAGTGGATGACAGGCTTATTATAAGTATAAAGGCAATTGACTGGAGGTAACACTGTGAGGGATAGCAGGATTGAGACTACAACAGGGATGTGTGTTGTGGCATTAACAAAGCATTTAATGAGAAGACAAAATATGGATTATGAAGCGGCTTATAAGAGGTTGCTGGGGATGGAGCTTTATAAGCTTTTGTCGGATGCGGAGACAAGATTGTTTTTTGAGACAAATGAATATTTGTGTGGGGCGTGTGATAATGAGTTGGATAGTGGGAAAGATGCTTTGTATGAGTATATTAATTGCTGACTGTTTTTGGCTTTAGAAGCAATAAAAAACTTGCTATGTATAGAGAGCGACGGACACAGGGAGACGATTACAGATCCAGGATGTGGGATTTTCGTCTATGCAGCAGGCGATATTCGGGTAAAGCAGGTGAGGCAGGCAGTTTTGGAAAGGGAAGGATAATCTTGATTAGAAGCGGCATATATATTGTTTTGGGATATTTATGTGGAAGTGTTTTGTTTGCCCGAGTTTTTGCAGTTTTGCTGCAAAAGGGGGATATAACAGCACACAGCGCGGATGGCAATCCGGGAACAGTAAACGCTTTTTGCTACGGCGGGTTTTGGTGTGGTATTTTCACATTATGCGGGGATCTGCTTAAGGGTTTTATTCCGATTTATATGTACCTAAGGGGAACGGAACTGGAATCTTGTGGGATGGAATTGGTTTTTATTATCATTGCACCGGTGGTGGGGCATATTTTTCCATTTTTTTATAGGTTTCGAGGCGGAAAAGGGATCGCGGTCACATTCGGATGCTTGCTGGGACTTTATCCAAATTTATCCCCTGCGCTTGTGTTGGCATTTGTTTTTCTCTTTTTTTCACTGGTCATACGGATTACGCCGCATTATGACAGAACGATATGGACGTATAGGTGCGCGGCGGTTTGTATGTTTTTCGTTGTAAAAAATGTTTATTTTATAATGGCATTTTTGATAATTGCATTTATCGTGAATCTCAATATGCTGTTTAGTCAGGAAAAAGAAGAATGTCGGGTGAGAATATTATGGAAGCACTGATATTATCATGCGCTACAGGTGGCGGACATCATGTGGCAGCGGAAGCCTTGAATTTTGGTAAAGGAAGTTGTTGTAGCTGTCACTGGGAATATATATGTTTTCCAAACTCATATGCTTTCTGTAAATAGTCTGTTTTATCAATTTGTGGTTTCCCGTTTGTGTCCCCGCAGCCTCCGGCAAGCAGCATACCTTTATCATGAAATCCTATGTAATTGATCAAGGTGAATTTGTAATATGACACTGCCTGTTCAAACGTCCAAAAGAAGTTGTCGGCAGATGTCATTAAAAGTGCACAATCTTTGACGGGATATTTCTCATAGCGTCCTAATGGCGGGTTGTTATCTTCTTCCGCAATACAGTAAAACCTTTCAATAAAGGCCTTAATATTGGAAGATAACGTCCAAAAATAAAGCGGAGAAGCGAAAACCAGCAAGTCCGCATTTTTGATTTGGGGGACAAGGTCGTTAAAGCTGTCTTTCTGAATACATGGTTTTCCGTACCGGCAGGCATTACAGCCTAAACAGCCGTTTACTTTGTTTTTCAAAAGAGAGATTCTTTCAACCTTGTGTCCTGCATCTGTTGCGCCTTTTTCAAAATTCTCTACTAACTGTGCGGTGTTTCCGTTCGCGCGTCCTCCGCCTTGGATGATAAGTATGTTTTTCATTATGTATTTCCTTTCAGAATAATCGGTTGCGTTGATTTTACCATAATTCAAGTCATAAATCTATATCCTTCAATGTTTCGCTTCGATCCGGTTTCTTTGTTGGGCATTTGTGTGGGAAAGTATTGCTAAATCAGCAGTTTGTCGTCCCGCTTTTTTCCCTATACAACCGGAAAACAAAAAACACGGAACACAAAATGATCTGCACGATCGTGGAAGCTGGTGTGGCAAGTCCGATTTGGAACAAGGTCACACCGGCAGTTTTACTTATAAAATAGGAAACCGGAATACGGACGCCAAATGCGCCGATAATTCCCTGTAGCATGACAAAGGTGGTTTTTCCACATCCGTTAAAATATCCTATGTAACAGAATAAAAAGGATACAATCAAGGTATCAATGGCATAAGCTTTCAGATAATCCGCCGCTGCCAGGATAACAGATTCCTCCTTTGCAAAAATTCCAGCCAGGATGCCGCCGTGAAAAAATGCCAAGTATGCCATGATCATTCCGGCCATCAGGGATGCGCACATACCGCAGAGCATGGATCTTCTTGCCCGTTCTTTTTTGCCGGCCCCTATATTTTGTGCCACGAAGGCGGAAAGAGACTGAGAGAAAGCAGAGGGCACCAGCATGATAAAAGCGCATATTTTTTCAGCGACTCCGACGCCCGCGGAGGCGGTGACGCCCAGTGTGTTTACAATGGAATTGATAGCAAGGAAAGAGATGTTTACAAGTCCGTCCTGCAGCGCGATGGGCAGTCCGATTCTTACAATTTTACCGATAATCATTTTATGGAAACGTATGTTTCTTTTTCCGAAGGGAAATGGCAGTCCCCGCTTTCTGACGATCAGGAGACATAAAATGACGCTGAAGCACTGTGCGAGAACGGTTGCAAGCGCAGCTCCTTCCGCTTTCAGATCAAATACGCCTACAAACAGCAGATCTCCGACGATGTTAAAAACACATGCGACGGCTACCGTAAGCATAGGAGTTTTGGAATCGCCCAGTCCGCGGGAAATACTTCCCAGCACATTATAGGCCACAATAAAAACTGTCCCCGCAGAACAGACCCTGACATATCCCACCGTCTTTGAAAAGGCTTCCACAGGCGCGTGCATGAGGGTTGTAAAAGGCTGCACGATGAAAAGCATAATGGCGGTGATCCCCATTGCAAGCGCAAAAAAGAAGCAAATGCTGCTTCCGATAATGTCTCCTGCATCCGAATCGTGCTTCCTTCCGATGGCCTGCCCTAAAAGGATAGTGGTTCCCATGGCGAACCCTGTGATAATGGCTGTGACCATCAGCATCATCTGGCTTCCTGTTGCGACAGCAGAAACATCCGCCGATGTCCCGAAACGGCCTACCACCAGCAGATCGACCGCTCCATATAGGGACTGTAAGCATAATGCCAGCAGGATGGGGAGAGCAAAACCAATTAAGGGTCTTACAATTTTACCTTCTGTAAATTCATTCGGTTTATTCATCTTTTTTGACACTCCTTTATTCTTTTCGATCATGTTTACTACATCGTTTGCTGCCTGGGCAGAAAGCTTACTGTGAAAAGGCGGCCCACAAACAAAAAAGCCGGATAAGTCCCGGACATTTCAGTCCGTGCCTTATCCAGCTTATCATTTCTTCTTGAATGATTCGCCCTCCGAGCAAGCATCTACATACTACAAGAATTTTCGGAAGATGTCAAGAGGGAAGCAAATCCGCCAAGGCGACAATTTTTCCATTGCAAAAGCGAAAACCCTATGTTACAATAGTGGCGGTAGAAATGACAAAAAAATAACAATCATCAATATTGCAAAATGAAAAATTATTTATGGGAGGAAGATCAAATGGCAAAGAAAGTTGTATTGGCCGGCGCATGTCGTACTGCAATCGGCACTATGGGCGGCGCTCTGAGCACGACGCCTGCGGCCGAGTTGGGCGCTATTGTTATCAAGGAGGCTTTGAAGAGGGCAGGTGTGGCTCCAGAAGCGGTGGATCAGGTGTATATGGGGTGTGTGATTCAGGCAGGACAGGGTCAGAATGTGGCTCGTCAGGCTTCTATCAAGGCAGGACTTCCCATCGAAGTACCGGCGGTCACGATGAATGTGGTGTGCGGTTCCGGTTTAAACTGTGTGAACCAGGCGGCGCAGATGATCCTGGCGGGCGACGCGGATGTGGTGGTCGCGGGCGGTATGGAGAATATGTCTATGGCTCCCTATGCGATTCCGCAGGCTCGTTACGGCTATCGGATGAACAACGGCACTTTGGTTGACACCATGATCAAGGATGCGTTGTGGGATGCGTTCAATGATTATCATATGATCAAGACTGCGGACAATATCTGCGAGGAGTGGGGACTTACCCGCGAGGAGCTGGATGAGTTTGCATTGAAGAGCCAGCAGAAGACGGAGGCGGCTCAAAAGAGCGGTGCGTTCAAGGCTGAGATTGTGCCGGTAGAGGTCAAGAAAAAGAAAGAGACCATCATTTTCGATACGGATGAGGGCCCCAGACCCGGTTCTACCATGGAGGGACTGGCGAAGCTTCGTCCCATCAACCCGGGCGGATTCGTGACCGCGGGCAATGCTTCCGGCATCAATGACGGCGCGGCTGCCATTGTGGTGATGAGCGAGGAGAAAGCGAAGGAGCTGGGAGTGAAGCCTATGGCTACCTATGTGGCGGGAGCGCTTGCAGGCGTGCGCCCTGAGGTGATGGGCATCGGTCCTGTGGCAGCTACCAAGAAAGTCATGGCTAAGACCGGACTCAAGATTGAGGATTTTGATATCATTGAGGCGAACGAGGCTTTCGCCGCACAGTCTGTGGCGGTAGGAAAGGATTTGGGCATCGATGTTGACAGGCAGCTCAATCCCAACGGCGGAGCCATTGCGCTTGGGCATCCTGTGGGAGCTTCCGGATGCCGTATTCTGGTGACGCTGCTTTACGAGATGCAGGCAAGGGGCGCCAAGACCGGTCTTGCGACTCTCTGCATTGGCGGCGGCATGGGTTGCGCGACGGTTGTCAAGATGGAAGACTGATCATAGACTAAGTACAGAGAGAATACCTTATCTGCAGGGTATTCTCTTTGTTATAAAATATTGGGAAGATTTTAGGAGGAGTGAAATGGAGTATATTTTATACGAGCAAAAGGGCGCCTACGCCATTTTGACCATCAACAGAGAGAAGGCGTTAAACGCTCTAAATTCCCAGGTGCTTGACGAATTGGAGGAGGCGCTGGACGCCGTGAATCTGGATGAAGTGCGCTGCCTGATCGTGACCGGCGCGGGGACAAAGTCTTTTGTGGCCGGTGCGGACATCGGAGAGATGAGTACCCTGACCAAAGCGGAGGGTGAAGCTTTCGGCAAAAAGGGAAATGATGTGTTTCGGAAGCTGGAGACATTTCCGATTCCCGTGATCGCTGCGGTGAACGGTTTTGCCTTGGGCGGCGGCTGCGAGCTTTCCATGAGCTGCGACATCCGCCTCTGTTCCGACAATGCGGTGTTTGGCCAACCCGAAGTGGGTCTGGGCATCACCCCCGGTTTTGGCGGGACGCAGCGCCTGGCGCGTCTGGTGGGAGCCGGCATGGCGAAGCAGATGATCTACACAGCGCGGAATATCAAGGCGGAGGAAGCGCTCCGGATCGGACTGGTAAATGCAGTCTACCCGCAGGAGGAGCTGCTTGGAGCCGCTGAAAAGATGGCGGCAGGCATCGCAAAGAACGCGCCCATCGCCGTCCGCAACTGCAAGAAAGCGATTAATGAGGGGTTGGACGTGGCCATGGAAGATGCTCTCGTCATCGAGGAAAAGCTGTTTGGCGGATGCTTTGAGACGGAGGATCAGAAGTACGGCATGGCTTTCTTCCTTGACAAAAACAAGGAGAAGGTCAAGGAGCCTTTCAAGAACTGTTAATTATAGTAGATGAGTAACTGTTCAGCAGACACATCTTTGCAACGGTGAAGAACAGGGTTGGAACAGTTATGGATATGACATGGAAAGAAGGAGGAGTTTTCAATGAAAGTAGGTATTATCGGTGCGGGCACCATGGGGGCCGGAATTGCGCAGGCATTTGCCATGACGGACGGCTATGAGGTTTACTTGTGTGATATCAAGCAGGAGTTTGCCGACAATGGCAAGGCAAGGATTCTGAAAAATTTGAATTTCCTGGTGGGGAAAGAGAAGATCTCCCAGGAAAAAGCGGATGAGATCGCCAGAAAGATCACGACCGGCTTGAAGGACATCTGCACGGAGGCCAATCTGGTGATCGAGGTTGCTCCTGAGAATATGGAGATCAAAAAGACCACCTTTAAAGAGTTGCAGGAAATTGTGCCTGCGGACTGTATTTTTGCGTCAAATACATCCTCTTTGTCCATCACCGAGATGGGAGCGGGATTGGATCGTCCGTTGATCGGTATGCATTTCTTCAATCCTGCGGACAGGATGAAGTTGGTGGAAGTGATCGCAGGAGCCAATACTCCCGCAGAGCTGGTGAAGAAGATCAAAGAGATCTCCGTGGAGATCGGCAAGACTCCCGTGGAAGTGAACGAGGCGGCCGGATTTGTAGTGAACAGGATCCTGATCCCCATGATCAACGAGGCGATCAATGTGTATGCGGCGGGAGTTGCCAATGTGAAGGATATCGACACGGCTATGCAGCTTGGGGCAAATCATCCCATGGGGCCTCTTGCGCTGGGCGACTATATCGGTCTGGACATTGTGCTTGCCATTATGGAGGTCATCTACAGTGAGACCGGAGATTCCAAATATGCGCCTTCCCCTCTGCTCCGCAAGATGGTTCGCGCAGGAAAGCTTGGCAAGAAGACTGGCGCAGGCTTCTATGATTACAGCAAATAAAGGGATACACTATCAATAAATATGTGGAGGAAAAAGAAATCATGGATTTTACGTTGAGCAAAGAACATGAAATGGCGCGCTCTCTTTTCAGAGAGTTCGCCGAGAATGAAGCGAAGCCTCTGGCGATAGAGGTTGACGAGACAGAGCAGTTTCCCAGAGAGACGGTCGAGAAGATGGCAAAGTATGGTTTCCTGGGGATCCCCGTGCCCAAAGAGTACGGCGGACAGGGTTGTGATCCTCTGACCTATGTGATGTGCGTGGAGGAGTTGTCCAAGGTTTGCGGAACAACGGGTGTTATTGTATCTGCACATACTTCTCTGTGCTGCGATCCGATTCAGACCTACGGCACGGAAGAGCAGAAGCAGAAGTATCTGATTCCCCTGGCAAAAGGCGAGAAGCTGGGTGCTTTCGGACTGACCGAGCCCGGCGCAGGCACGGACGCACAGGGACAGCAGACCAAGGCTGTGCTGGACGGCGACGAGTGGGTGTTGAACGGCTCCAAATGCTTTATCACCAACGGTAAGGAAGCGGATGTGTATGTGATTTTTGCCGTGACGGGCAAGATTGAGAAGCGCGGCAAATTCCTCAAAGAGATCTCCGCATTTATCGTGGAGAAAGGAACTCCCGGCTTCACCTTTGGCACTAAGGAGAACAAGATGGGTATCCGCGGTTCTTCCACTTACGAGCTGATCTTTACGGATTGCCGCATCCCCAAGGAGAACCTTTTGGGACAGCAGGGCAAGGGTTTTAATATCGCAATGCACACGTTGGATGGCGGCCGTATCGGTATCGCCGCACAGGCTTTGGGTATTGCCGAGGGGGCTCTTGAGAGAACTATCGCGTACACCAAGGAGAGAAAGCAGTTTGGCAAGAGCATTTCCGGTTTCCAGAACACGCAGTTCCAGTTGGCCGATATGGCGACCAAGGTGGAAGCCGCAAAGCTTTTGGTCTATCAGGCGGCGATGAAGAAAGCGGAATATGCCAAGAATCCAAAAGTGTCCTATTCTGTGGAGGCGGCGCAGGCGAAGCTGTACGCTGCGGAAGTTGCTATGGAAGTGACCACCAAGGCGGTTCAGTTGCATGGCGGCTACGGTTATATCAGGGAGTACGAGGTAGAGCGCATGATGCGCGATGCGAAGATCACTGAGATCTACGAAGGAACCTCCGAGGTTCAGCGTATGGTCATCTCTTCTAACTTATTAAAGTAAATACGGAGGTAAATCAACGTGAAAGTTATCGTTTGTGTGAAACAGGTTCCGGATACCAAGGGCGGCGTAAAGTTTAATCCCGACGGGACGCTGGACAGGGCAGCAATGCTTGCTATTATGAATCCGGATGACAAGGCGGGTTTAGAGGCCGCTCTGAGATTAAAAGATCAGTACGGTGCGGAGGTCACTGTGTTGACCATGGGCCTTCCCAAGGCTACGGATGTGTTGCGTGAGGCGATCGCCATGGGCGCGGACAAGGGTATTTTGGTGACAGACCGTGTGCTGGGAGGCGCCGATACTTGGGCTACTTCCACCACTATTGCGGGCGCGGTCAGAAATTTGGAGTATGATCTGATCATCACCGGCCGTCAGGCGATCGACGGCGACACGGCTCAGGTTGGACCGCAGATCGCCGAGCATTTGGGGATCCCTGTGATCTCCTATGCGCAGGATATCAAAGTTGAGGGCGACAAGGTAGTGGTGCAGCGTCAGTATGACGACAGATATCATGTGTTGGAGGCCAAGATGCCCTGCCTGATCACGGCGTTGTCCGAGTTAAATGAGCCCCGTTATATGACACCCGGCGGTATTTTTGACGCCTGCAAGGCAGAGATTACGACCTGGGGCAGAGCTGATTTGAAGGACGTGGAGGATTCCAACTTAGGGTTGGCGGGTTCTCCTACCAAGATCGCGAAGGCTTCTGACAAGGTGCGCAAGGGCGCCGGTGAGAAGGTCACTCCCGAGTCCCCGGAGGATGCAGTGAGCTATATCGTTGGCAAGTTAGCAGAAAAACACATTATCTAGGAGGTTAAGTCATGAGTTTAGAAGAATACAAAGGCGTATATGTCTTCGCTCAGCAGGTAGATAACCAGATCAGCGGCATTTCCTTTGAACTGCTTGGTAAGGCGAAGGAGCTTGCGGGCGACTTGAATGAAACAGTAACGGCTGTATTGTTAGGTTCCGGAATCAAGGGACTGGCTGATCAGCTTGCCGAGTATGGCGCGGATAAGGTGATCGTTGTGGATGACCCTGAGCTGGAGGTGTACAGGACGGAACCTTACGCTCATGCGCTGGCATCTGTGATCAATCAATATAAACCCGATATTATGCTGGTGGGCGCAACAGCCATCGGACGCGACCTGGGGCCCACCGTGTCCGCCAGGGTTGCGACCGGTCTGACGGCAGACTGCACCAAGTTGGAGATCGGAGATTTCCCGTTAAATCCCATTCCCGGCAAGGAGTCCGAGCAGAAGCACAATCAGTTGTTGATGACGCGTCCCGCCTTCGGCGGCAACACGATCGCGACGATCGCCTGCCCGAACAACCGTCCGCAGATGGCTACGGTTCGTCCCGGCGTTATGCAGAAGATTGCGCCCATCAAGGGGGCGAAAGCAGTGGTGGAGGAGTTCAATCCCGGCTTCACCTCCAACAATAAGTATGTTACCATCAAGGAAGTGGTGAAAGCGGTGTCCAACGTGGCGGACATTATGGATGCAAAGATCCTGGTATCCGGCGGCCGCGGCCTGGGAAGTCCTGAGAACTTTAAGATGCTGGAAGAGTTGGCAGAAGTTTTGGGTGGTCAGGTGAGCTGTTCCCGCGCGGTGGTGGATGCAGGCTGGAAACCCAAAGATCTGCAGGTAGGACAGACAGGCAAGACGGTTCGCCCTCAGGTGTATTTTGCGATCGGCATTTCCGGAGCGATCCAGCATGTCGCTGGCATGGAGGAGGCGGATCTGATCATAGCTATCAACAAGGATGAGGATGCGCCTATTTTCGATGTGGCTGACTATGGTATTGTGGGAGATCTGAACAAGATTGTGCCACAGTTGACAGAGAAGTTGAAGGCAGCGATTGCTGCGAAATAGAGACCGGAAAGGTTCGCCCCGGCGGGGGAATCATTCCTATTCGGACGCGCTTGCGTAAAAGCAATAAATTGCTTTGGGAGAAACACGTAGCAGCACTAAGCTCAAAAGCAGCTTCGAACAATCAGCTTCGCTGATCGTTAGTACTGACGTCTTTCTACGGTCCTTATAGGAACAATTCCCCCGCCGGGGCTTAGTATTCAGCAATGGCAGGAGGGCTTGTTTCTCTGAGCTGCTTTTTTTGAGATGTGTATATTGACTAGCGATAACATTTTCCAATTTCCGCACAGCATATGTTGCATAACCGGGTAACATGTGTTGTGCAGAAAGGAAAATTTAATCGTTAGTGAGTATAACTGTTCTATGGATGGTAGGTATTTACAAGAAAGAAGTATTTTTTATTACATAACGTGCGGTATTGATTCCGGCTTCTTGGCCTACTTCGTTGTAGGCTTCCTGGAAATAGTGGAAGTCGTCTTTCATTAGTCCGCGGTTTTTCATGGCCGCAAAGGCTGTGGAGACCAGGATTACATTTGGGTTGGTTTGGGCGATGTTTTCTTGAGCGGCGATGATCGTGCCGTAGTCTTGGCTACCTGAGCCGTTGTAATGTCCGATGCGGATCAAAAAGCATTTCTCGATGCCGGCGCGGAGCATTTCATTCAGCATGTTTTCAAAGTGTTCCTGATAATATTCCGCGGAACGAAACAGGTCTCCGTCCGATTCGCCCTGGCACCAAAGCATATATTTGTGGCGGATGGTATAGCGGGCGGAATCAAGGTAATCTATGGCAGAGTGAAGCCTTGATATGGCGTCCTGCAAAAAGGCGCTGTTTGGCTGCCATTGGTCAATATTGCTGCCGCCCTTGGATGCCGAGACGCCCACAATGGGAGTGGAGGTCTCTGCATAATAGGCATTGGCAAAGGCTGTGACCAGGGAACCGGTCTTTCTTGCCTCGTCGTGGATGCCGTTTCTGCGGTTTTCGTGTAGTCCAAAGGGTTCAGAAATCTTGTATAGTCGGTTGGGGGAGGATACGGCACGGTATTCATATCCGGCTCCGGCTGTGAGCGCCGGAGCGGCTTGCGGATGTTGCTGCGTCACGATGCCCCGTCCCGCCATGTTGGATTGCCCCATGAACAGAAAGAGGTCTATTTCTGTTTGATGATGCGGTTTTGCTGTCATATTGTTTCTCCGGGCAAAAAATCAGGATTGTTGGTTGAGCAGATCGTTTTTCAAACGTTCAATCTCTTTTAACTGGGCGGTGACTTTTTGTTGTAGGATAAGCAGTTCTTCTTGTTTAGAATTCACCTGCTGTATTTGCATTTCCATCGCCTGCTGTTGTTTTGTTATCTTATTTTCCAGCTCATCGAGTTGGGTCTTTCGCTCGTCAAGCTGCATTTGCCGTTGGTCCAGCTTCAAGTTTCTTTTTTCCAATTCCCTTTTCTCTGCCCGAGCCTTTTCCAACGCGGCAGGAAGGTCAAATGTTTCCATATCTGCAAACAGTTCGCCCATATCTTTCTCCTTTACTCTTTCTACGATTTCTTCTGCTTCGTCGATAGCGACATTGCTCTTCAGCAGAAAGGCTTTTAAAATATCCGCAATGATATTCAGGATATGCGCGGGACAATCTGCCAGAATCGTCTGCAAGCGATCCTGCGGAAGAGAGAGGAAATCGTCGATATCTCCGGGACTCTGCATACGATTGATGAGCATGACCAGAGAGATCCAATCTGCTTTCTGTAACAAATCCTGATTGCTGTAGCTGCGCAGAGGCACGAGGTAGTATGAAAAGTCGGGAATGTATTTGGCAAACATATCGCTTTCCATGACTCGGCTTTTGAAATCCAAAGGGGCAGTCCAAGTCTGCTTTCCCTCATAATATACAATAGGCAGGATAGGAGGGTAGCGGAAATCTTTTTGTCTGGAAATTCCCGGATGGCGTCTTTCTTCCTCTTTTTCAAAACCGTCCCAAATATAAATCATATAGCGGAATACTTGTATGGCTACATTATACTCTACTTTTGTCTTATGTTCAATAAGTGATATAAGAAAAAACGGTATCCCATCTTTGACATGTATTTTTTTGACACGGTCAGAATTACGTTCTTCGGAAAACAGGGGTACATATTGAGCTGATACATCCTCGATATCTTCCGGTTGAATACTTTTTAGGCAGGGAATATCTTCTATGTAATCCCTTAGAAATTGGGCACAGAGAATAGGCTCATCAAAGATAAGCTTGCTGCTGCTGTCACGAAGTTTGGTGTTTTGAATGAGTTGGGTGTTGTTTTTAGACATAAGCTCCTCCTTGTCTTTTGGTGGGACAAATGTGACCGAAAAAAATATGAATAGGGCATAGCGGTGAATGGAAGCACTCAAAAAAGAAACGGCTTACCGTTGTGTCATGCTCTTGGCGACATCTGTCATTACAGGTAAAATTACAATCTTGTGGTATTTTGGCGGATCGCCTTTTAGATCGCCCGTTCGGGCGAATAGAAGATTAAGTGATTTCAGCATAATACATTTTGAGCGATAAAGCAACCCTCTTTTTGAAGCGAGAGGGGTTAAACGGTAACGAAAACAGGAAAAGTGTTGAAGGAATGGGAACAGATATAGTATAATGGCCTATAGTAAACGACATGACAAAGTGTATTTTCGACATTCCTCCCGCTTATGGAGGATACAAAGGCATGGAGAGGGAAGGGCACAAGAGTATGGAACAGCATAAGGGTATGGAACAGACAGGCGGCATTATGGATGTGGATACGGTATCCCTGGACGAAGAACGGGATGCCATTGTTATTATAGATCAAACCTTGTTGCCAGGCAGGATCGAATTGATCTGTTTGAGGACGGCGCAGGAGATTTGGGATGCGATCTATCAGTTGAAGGTGAGGGGCGCTCCGGCGATCGGTGTGACGGCGGCTTTTGGCATTTATCTGTCGGTCAAACGTCTGGAGACGGAGGATTTTAGCGTGTTTATGGACGAGTTTGCCAGGCAGAAGGCGTTCCTTGGTTCCGCCAGGCCCACGGCGGTGAATCTGTTCTGGGCGCTGGAACGTATGGAGCGGACGGCTCTGCGGGCGGGACAGGAAGGTCAGTCGGTGGCCGAAGTGAAAAAGAGCCTGCAAAGAGAGGCACTCTGTATCCGCGACGAGGATATTCAGGTGTGCCGCAAGATCGGTGAAAGGGGACTGGAGCTCTTAAAACCCGGAGACGGCATCCTGACACATTGTAACGCGGGAAAGCTTGCCGCTGTGAGGTATGGTACGGCTACCGCGCCGATCTACTTAGGGCAGGAGAGAGGCTATGGCTTTAAGGTGTACGCGGACGAGACAAGGCCCCTTTTGCAGGGAGCCAGGTTGACTGCCTTTGAGTTGTATGCCTCCGGTGTGGATGTGACATTGATCTGTGACAATATGTCTGCGTCTATTATGGCGAAAGGACTGGTGCAGGCCGTTTTGGTGGGTTGTGACCGTGTGGCGGCCAACGGGGATACTGCCAACAAGATCGGAACCTCCGTGGTGGCTGCGGTGGCTAAGCATTATAACGTGCCGGTGTATATCTGCGCGCCCACTTCTACCATTGACATGAATACGCCCACCGGGGCGCAGATCACCATAGAACAGAGGTCTGGCAGCGAAGTGACAGAAATGTGGTACAGGGAGTCTATGGCTCCTGCGGGAGTGAAAGTGTATAATCCGGCCTTTGATGTGACAGAGCATGAGCTGATCGCCGGAATCGTGACGGAGTACGGCGTTGTCAGGGCGCCTTATACAGAGGGCCTTAGGCGGATTATGGAATATAGGCAATCGCAGGAAGAATAATAGATTGGAGGAGGATGGCATATGGAATTTACAGGATATTTATTTGTATATTTTACCTGCGATCAGGACGATGGGGAGCAAATTTATTTTGCGCTCAGCAGGGACGGGCTTCATTGGAAGGATTTGAATCAGGGCAGACCCGTTTTGGTCAGCGGGATCGGGGAAAAGGGAGCCAGGGATCCCTTTTTGATCCGGGTGCCGGAGAAAATGGTGGAGAGCGGGGTTTCTCATGGGCAGAAATATTATCTGATCGCCACGGATCTGCGGATCGCGGCAGGGAAGGGTTGGCAGGCGGCACAGTATGAGGGGAGTCGGGATATCCTGGTGTGGGAGTCCGAGAATCTGACAGACTTTGATGGACCTGTGGCGCACACGATCGGTGTGGAGGGCGCAGGCTGCGTATGGGCGCCGGAGGCGGTCTACGATGAGGAGCAGAAGACTATCTTGCTTTTTTGGGCATCCATGGTGAAGCTGGCAAAAGACGATGCGCCCAAGCAGCGCATATACGCCTCTTACACAAAGGATTTCAGGACATTTTCCGATCCCTTTTTGTTCCTGGAAAAGGAGAATCATGTGATCGACAGCACGATCATCAAAAGCGGGGAGCTTTATTATCGCTACACCAAGGACGAGACCACCAAGAATATTTACGTGGATTGCAGTGAGAATCTGCGGCCGGAAGGTTTTCGGGAGGTAAAATCGGAGGCACTGACCAATCTGTATGGCGTGGAGGGACCGGAGATCTTCCGATTCAATGACAGGGAGGAGTGGTGTCTGGTGGTAGACCGCTTTGCGGAAGGCAAAGGGTATTTGCCGCTGGTCACGAATTGTCTGGAGGACGGGAGTTTTCGTATACTTGAAGAGGAAGCATTTGATATGGGGAAAACCAAAAAGCGCCACGGCGGGATCCTAAACATCACGGAGGAAGAATATCAGGCGTTAGAGAGAAAATTTGGAAGATGAGATGGTGAGAGCGGGTAAATCTGAGAAAGGACAAAGGATTCGATATGAAGCGTTTTGTCAGTATGGAAGAAATATCGGACGGCAGGTTATATGGCATCCATGACATGGTGAAAGCGGACTGTCACGACTGTGTGGGTTGCTCTCAATGTTGCCATGACATGGTGGATACCATCATCCTGTTTCCCCTGGACGCTTGCAGGCTCTCTCTGACAACGAGGAAGCCGTTTGCGGAACTGGTGGAGCGGGAAGTGGCGCTCGGCGTGGTGGACGGCGTGGTGCTGCCCCATCTGAAAATGACACAGGAGAGGAATTGCTGCCCTTTTTTGAATGAGAAGGGCAGATGCAGCATCCATGCGTACCGGCCGGATCTCTGTCGGCTCTTTCCTTTGGGAAGATATTATGAGGACGGAGATTTCAAATATTTTCTGCAATCGGGACAGTGCGGACGCCCTCGCACCAAAGTGAAGGTGGAAAAGTGGATCGATACGCCGGATTACGGACGAAATAAGGAATACCTATTAAGATGGCATGTGTTATTGAATCGAGTGGAGGAAATTCTGTATGACAGCGGCGACGAGAATTTGAACAAAAATCTGAATCTGGCTCTGTTGAATCTCTTTTATATGACGCCCTACGACCGACAGGCGGACTTCTACGAACAGTTTGCGCAGCGGGCGGAGAGGATTGAGAAAGTGCTTGCGGACGCCGAATAGTATAGTAGCAGGGAAGCGGATATGTGGACGCAAAGAAAGTAGACATAGAGAATATAGGCACAAAGAATGAAGATGTTGAGAGCGCAAAAAAACAACATATGTTACAAAAAAGAAAAATATAGAAGAAAAACGGTGGCACTATTGGCTATTTGTCTTCTGTTGGCAGGGTGCGGGCAGGACAACTTTCAGACGGATGGGCAGTCGGTGTCCGCTTCGGAAGAGTCCGCTGCAGGATATGGGCAGGAGGCGGCAGACGCGAAAAATGCGGAAGATGCGGCGAGTATAGCGTCAGCAGAAGAAAACACATCCGAAACGGCGCTTGAACTGGAAGGAGAAACTTCATATGCGGGAGATATGCAGGATATCCAGGAGACCGTTTCCTCTGAAATAACGATAGTTATGGTTGGAGATATCCTGCTGCACATGCCGGTGGAGGAGAGTGCCAACAGAGCGGATGGAAGCAGGGACTTTTCGCCCATTTTCGCCAATCTGACGGAGGAGATTGGTGGGGCAGATCTGGCTTTGGTCAACCAGGAGGTCATCATCGGCGGGGAGGAGCTGGGTATCTCAGGATATCCGGCTTTCAACGCGCCCTGTGAGATTGGAGACGCTTTGGTGGAGGCAG
This sequence comes from Candidatus Gastranaerophilales bacterium, assembly GCA_023663225.1. Classification (GTDB taxonomy): domain Bacteria; phylum Bacillota; class Clostridia; order Lachnospirales; family Lachnospiraceae; genus Acetatifactor. The sequence goes on along the minus strand of JAMPHU010000043.1, from coordinate 10,227 downwards.
GGTTTGATGTGGTCTGTCATGCCACCAACCATGCCTTGGACAAGGGAAAAAGAGGGTTGTTAAACTGTCTGGCTTTCTGGGGGACGCAGTACCCTGACATGGCTGTTCTGGGCATAGCGGAGAGTCAGGCGGAGCGGGATGAGATCTATGTCTATGAGCAGGATGGGATCAAAATCGCCATATTGAATTATACTTATGGGACAAACGGCATTGCGCTGCCGGAGGATATGCCTTATGGAGTGAATCTGCTGCAGGAGGAGCAGGTACTTTCCGATCTGCAGAGAGCGAACCAGGAGGCAGACTTTGTCATCGTCTGCCCGCATTGGGGTACAGAGTACAATCTGGGGATTTCCGCAGAGCAGGAGCGGTGGACGCAGATTTTTCTGGAGAATGGAGTGGATCTGGTGCTGGGGACGCATCCTCATGTGATCGAGCCTATAGAGTGGGTGGAGGACGCGGACAGCGGCAGAGAGACGCTGGTATATTATTCATTGGGAAATTTCGTGAATTGGACTTCGGGGCAGGGAGACGGCGTTGCGAACCGCATGGTGGGCGGCATGGCGCAAGTCACTGTGGGACAAAACGAGCAAGGGGACGTATGTGTTGTAGATTATGGCGTCCTGCCTTTGGTGTGTCATGTGGAGAGCGGTTTTGGCGGAGTGAGGGTCTACGCTCTGGAAGATTACAGTCAAGAGCTGGCCGAACAAAATGTGATTGTTGAGCAAGATCCGCATTTCTCGCTGGAATATTGCCTAGAGTTGTGCCAGGAGGTGTGGGGTCTGGAATGAAATGTAAAAAAACTATAAAGTCGTCTTTTCGTATTGACGACATTTTTTTATTGCGCTAAAATATGTTCGATGGCAAATTGTTCTAGTCCGAACAGTTTGGCGACGAATAATTCAGGAACAAACAATTCGAATCCGAACAATTTCCCGAAGCCTTCGGCGGGAAGAAAGGAGTGGACGGCAAGGTGGAAGAAAACAGCATGGAGAAAAAGCTTGGATTTTGCGTGCACAGGCTGGATGTCACTGTCAAGCGGGCTCTGGACGCCCGTATGAAAAAGCTCGGGGTGGACGAAGTGACTTTGATGCACGGCTGGATCATAAGGTATCTCTATGACAACAGAGAAAAGGATGTATACCAGAAAGACATCGAGAAGCATTGCTGTGTGGGCCGTTCCACAGTCACCGGTATCATTCAACTCATGGAGAAAAAGGGACTGATCTGTAGAGAGGCGGTGGAAAATGACGCCAGGCTCAAGAAAGTGCTGCTGACGCCGCAGGGGAAGCATATCTATGAAGCCATTGAGGCGGCCATCAACAGTATAGATCGGGAGATGGCGGAAGTAGTGAGTCCGGAGGAACTGGAGATTTTTGTGCGAGCAGCGCAGAGGATGCAGGAAAAAATGGAGCATTGCAGGGAAGGGTAACGGGACAGGAAAGTCAAGAAAGGAAAATAAGAAAAGGAAAAATAAGGAAAGACAGAAAAAGGAAAGGCGTGGTTGAGTGAAATGTTGAAACGAATCTTACAGGAAGTAAAGCAATATAAGCGAGCTTCCATCGCGACTCCGATCTGGATGATATTGGAGGTGCTGATGGAGATGGTGATTCCTTATCTGATGGCGTCTATCATTGACGACGGCGTCAACGCGGGAGATATGGGGCATATTTTTCGCGTGGGAGGTTTGATGCTTGTGGCGGCGCTGATCGGTCTTTTGGGAGGCTTGATGGGCGGACGGTTTGGAGCCAAGGCTTCCACCGGACTTGCCAAGAATCTGCGAGAGAGCATGTACAACAACATTCAGACTTTCTCTTTCTCCAACATAGACAAATTCAGCACAGCCGGCCTGGTGACAAGGCTTACGACGGATGTGACCAATATTCAGAATGCTTATCAGATGATGTTGCGGATGATGATGCGGGCGCCTGCCAGTATGATCTGCGCTCTGATTATGGCGTTTCTGATCAACAAGAGGATTGCCAGTATCTACTTGATCGCTGTCATCATCCTGGCGATCATCCTTTATTTCATTATCAGCAATGCCACCGCGTACTTTAAGCAGGCATTTCCCAAGTATGATGCGCTCAACTCTTCCGTTCAGGAGAACGTGTCCGCGATCCGCGTGGTGAAAGCATATGTGCGTGAGGAGGAGGAGACCAGCAAACTCAAAAAGGCCAGCCAAAATATTTACGATATCTTCGTCAAGGCGGAGACCAATGTAATTGTCAATATGCCTGTCATGCAGTTGACGGTATATACCTGCATCATCCTGATCAGTTGGGTGGGCGCCAAGATGATTGTGGGCAGCGAGCTGACCACCGGAGAGTTGATGAGTCTTTTGGCCTATTGCATGAATATTTTGATGAGCCTTATGATGCTGAGCATGGTGTTTGTCATGATCTCCATGAGTACTGCCAGCATGGAGCGTGTGTGCGGTGTGCTGAATGAGGAGAGCGACCTGCAGAATCCTGCGCAGCCCGTCAGAAAGGTTGCGGACGGAAGCATCGAATTTAAAAATGTGTCATTTTCCTACCATAAGCAGGGCGGGGAAGCTGTGCTGCAGGATATCGACCTGCATATCCGGTCGGGGGAGACCATAGGGATCCTGGGAGGCACCGGCAGCGCAAAGACTACGCTGGTGAATCTGATCAGCCGCCTGTACGACGTGACGAAGGGCGAGGTGCTGGTGGGGGGCCGCAATGTGAAGGACTATGACATGGAAGCGCTGCGGAATCAAGTGTCCGTAGTGCTCCAGAAAAATGTGCTGTTCTCCGGCAGTATCTATGAGAATCTGAGATGGGGCAACAAGGACGCCACGGATGAGGAGTGTAAAGAGGCTTGCAGGCTGGCGTGCGCGGACGAATTTATCAACCGTTTCCCGGACGGGTACAACACTCGTATCGAGCAAGGCGGAAACAATGTGTCCGGCGGCCAGAAGCAGAGACTCTGTATTGCCAGGGCGCTGTTAAAGAAACCCAAGATTTTGATTTTAGACGACAGCACCAGCGCGGTGGATACGGCGACAGATGCCAAGATACGGCGGGCTTTCAGGGAGGAGATCCCCGATACCACCAAGTTGATCATCGCCCAGCGTATTTCCAGTGTGCAGGACGCGGATCGGATCCTGGTGCTGGACGACGGTAGGATCAGCGGATTTGGCACCCATGAGGAATTGCTGGAGAATAACGAGATTTATCGCGAGGTATACGAGTCACAGATCGGTGGCTCCGGAGATTTTGATGAAAAGGAGGCTGATTGAGATGCCAGGACCAAGAGGAGCGCTTGGGAAACCCAGACCAAAGGTAGAGAATCCCGGAAAATTGTTCAAGCGCATTATGGCGTATGTGTTCCGTTTTTACAAGGTGCCCTGCTGTTTTGTATTGCTGTTTATCATTCTCGGCGTGTTGGCCAATGTGCAGGGGATGCTTTTTACCAAGAATCTGATCGACGATTATATCACGCCGTTTCTGCTCACGGACAATCCGGATTTTACACCCCTTGCCCATGCGATCGCGCGGGTGGCGATTTTTTACCTGATCGGTGTGATCTCCGGCTGGGCTTACAACCGTATTATGGTCAATGTGACACAGGGCGTGTTAATGAATATCCGCAACGAGCTTTTTGAGCATATGGAGAAGCTCCCCATCCGGTACTTTGACACGCACGCTCACGGCGATATTATGTCCGTTTATACCAATGATATTGACACGCTGCGGCAGATGATCAGTCAGAGTATCCCCCAGTGTATCAACAGCGCGTTTACCATTGTCAGTGTTTTTATCAGCATGGTAGTTTTGAGCATCCCCATGACGCTGGTCACGCTGGTGATGGTGAGTTTGATGCTGTACTGCACGAAGTTTGCGGCGGGCAGGAGCAGCCGTTATTTTGTGGAGCAGCAGAGAAACTTAGGCGCTGTGAACGGTTATATTGAGGAGATGATGGAAGGGCAGAAGGTGGTCAAGGTCTTTTGCCATGAGGAGGAGAGCAAGGCCAGGTTCAAGGAATTAAATGACGCGCTGTGTGTCAGCGCGGATCGCGCCAACACGTTTGCCAATATGCTGGGACCGATCAATGCGCAGTTGGGAAACTTGAGCTATGTGGTGTGCGCGATCACGGGCGGCGCTTTGGCGCTCTCCGGTTTTGGCAATTTTACTCTGGGCAGCCTGGCAAGTTTTCTTTCCCTGAACAAGAGCTTCAATATGCCCATCAACCAGGTCAGCCAGCAGTTTAACTCTATCGTCATGGCTCTGGCGGGCGCGGAGAGGATCTTTAAGATGATGGATGAGGAGGCGGAGACGGATCAGGGTTATGTCACTTTGGTTCACGCCAAGGAAGAGAACGGGAAGCTGACGGAGAGCGACACCCGCACCGGAAGATGGGCGTGGAAACACACGCATCAGGCGGACGGTTCCGTGGACTACAAGGAGCTGAAAGGAGATGTGGTGTTTGACGGGGTGGACTTTGGCTATGATCCTGAAAAGATCGTGCTCCACGATGTGAAGCTGTATGCGGAGCCAGGACAGAAGATCGCGTTTGTGGGATCTACGGGAGCCGGCAAGACCACCATCACCAATCTGATCAACCGCTTTTATGATATACAGGACGGCAAGATTCGCTATGACGGGATCAATATTAATAAGATCAAAAAGGATGATTTGAGAAGATCACTGGGAATCGTGCTGCAAGACACGCATTTGTTTACCGGCACGATCATGGAAAATATTCGTTTCGGAAAGCTGGACGCCACCGACAAAGAAGTGATAGCGGCGGCGAAGCTGGCCAACGCGGACGGCTTTATCCGCAGACTGCCGGCGGGTTATGACACTTTACTGACCGGAGACGGGGCCAACTTAAGCCAGGGGCAGCGGCAGCTTTTGGCGATCGCCCGCGCCGCTGTGGCGGATCCGCCGGTATTGATCCTGGACGAGGCGACCAGCTCCATCGATACCAGAACGGAGCGTATCGTGCAGGAGGGCATGGATCGTCTGATGAGCGGCAGAACCACTTTTGTCATTGCCCACAGGCTGTCCACGGTCAAAAATTCCGATTGTATCATGGTGTTGGAGCAGGGCAGGATCATTGAGAGAGGCACGCATGAACAGTTGTTGGAAGAAAAAGGCAGATATTACCAGTTGTATACCGGAAATGCAATATAAAACGCCTAAAGTGCGGCGTTTTTCATTCGGACTTGAGATGCCTCCGAAGTGGTTAGAGGGAAAAGAAAAGATAAAAAAACGGCCAGGGTTATGTGCCCTGGCCGTAACACGCTTGATCTATGGTTGATTTGATCTTCTCCCTGACCAATGTGGCGATCTCGGTGGAGTTCATCTCTTTGTATTCGTCGTAATAAATTGGCTCCAAAAAATGTACCTGTGTGGTCACCGGACGGATCGAGTTGACTCCGAAAGGTTTGTAGGAGTCGATCAGAGCCACCGGAACAATGGGACTCTGGGACTTGATGGAACATTTAAAGGCGCCGGGCAGAAACTCCTGTACGGCGTTTTTATTGTGATAATACCCGCCCTCGGGGAAGATAATGTATCTGCGGCCGTTCTTGACCTGGGAGATCACGTCCAAGATGGTTCCAAGCTGCGCCTTCATATTGGACTTGTCCAGACGGCTCCCCTGTAGCAGCCGGATAAACTCGTTGGTGAGCGGCAACTGTGAGCGGTGTGCGTCGATCATAATCGTGCAGGGTTTTTTGTGCGCCCCGATGATCCCCAGGGAGTCGTATTTCCCCTGGTGGTTGGCGTACATGACATAACCGCCCTGGGGCGGCAGATTCTCCGCGCCGTAGACCAGAGTGCGTATGAAACCGTTGCGCTTCATGATCCGTACCATCCGGCGAGCTATTTTGTAACGATCCTCCTCGGAATAGCGTTCGCTGTGTCTTTCAATGTAACCGGCCTTCCATAGATAGTAGAGGATGACCGGCAGAGAGATCAGACAGACAAAACCGATTCGTAACATAAATGCATCACTCCAATTTTTAATCCTTTCGACATAGAACAATATAACATATTATGACTTATTTTTCAAACCCAACCGCAATTAATTCATAACAGTTCGCAGCAGTTCAGCCATGCCATTCATAAGTTGCCGAAATATCCATTTGCACCAACCAATGAACACTATTATCGGCAACTTATTTCATGTCGGGCGTCCGCCCTATAGAAACGCATGTACAATATGCCCTTTGTGAGCAAGCTCCCACGGGCATATTGCACACGCATTTCTGCATGGCTGAACGGTTATAACAATTTGTCAACCTTAAGCAAAAAGGGATTGATAATTCGGGGATTTCAGGGTATGATGAAAGTGGAGAAGGTGATTAAACACAAGATGAAAGGGATGTAGTACGATGCAGAGGGTGTTGATAGTGGACGATGCGGAGGTAAACCGTGAAATCCTGCGGAGTATCTTGACGGCGGACTATGCCGTCGATGTGGCGGAGGACGGGGAGCAGGCGATCCAAAAGCTGTGGGAAAGTCCGAACGATATCGAGGCGATCCTTTTAGATCTGCATATGCCGAAATTGGACGGTTTTGCCGTCCTGAAAGAGATGGACAGAAATCAGTGGATGAATCACATTCCCGTGTTGATCATAAGCGGAGAGGGAGATGCGGAGGTGGAGAGCCGGTGCTTTGAGATGGGAGTCTCGGACTTTATCCATAAGCCTTTTGAAGCTCCGGTGGTCAAGAGCAGGATCAGAAATGCGGTGGAATGGTATCGGAATAAGAACCGTCTTGAACAGCAGGTGGAGCAGCAGACGGAAGTCTTGAGAAAGAAGGATCAGATCATCCAATTGCAGGCGGATCGGTTGAAGAGGGAGGAACCTTTCCACAATCTGATGATGCAGTATCGCTGCGCCATCATGGAGGTGGAGACTAAGCTCAAGGTGTTGAACGAGGAGTTTTCCAGGGAGTACAAGCGCAATCCTATTGAGTCCATCAAGAGCAGACTGAAATCTCCGGAGAGTATCTATGAAAAACTGGAGCGGAAGAGATGTCCTGTGACCATGGAAAATATTGAGACCTATCTGAGCGATGTGGCAGGTGTGCGGGTGATCTGCTCGTTTCCGGACGATATTTACCGTCTGGCGGAGCTTTTGGCGGCGCAGGACGACATCACACTGTTGAAAAGAAAAGATTATATTAAGGAGCCGAAGCCTAACGGTTATCGGAGCCTTCATTTGATTGTGAGTATCCCGATCTTTTTGTCCAGAGAGAAAAAGTATATGAAGGTGGAGGTGCAGCTGCGCACCATAGCCATGGATTTTTGGGCCAGTCTGGAGCATAAGCTGAAGTATAAGAAGAATGTGGAAAATACGGAAGAGATTGTGGGGCAGTTAAAGGCCTGCGCGGTTTCCATCGAGGCGCTGGACTATCAGATGCAGGAGATTCGAAATAAGATTGATCGTTCCAACTCGGCGGTTGTTCAGGAATGAGGAGTTATTTGGTTTGTATCGCGAAAAAATGGTTGAAGTTTATGGTTCCTTATGCTATAGTAATCGTAGGAAAAGCACCCACTCCAAAGTGGATGCTCCCAAAAAGAGTTAAAGCGTCCTTACGGACACCGCCTCATCTGTTTGCAGACAGGTGAGGCATTATTTTGTCTTCTTACGCTTGTCCCGACAAGATCTCTTGTCGAGAAAGGCAAGAAACGCAACAATCAAGCTGCCAAAGGTTACCAACAGTGTCAGTATTCCAATGAAAATTGAGATAATCTCAAATGCTGTCATATCACGTCCCTCCCTTCCTATGTACTCCTGGCAAACCAGGGCAATGGCCTGGGAGGCTGCCACCTGTCATGGGTACTTTCCTAATGGCTCGTCGCCATGTTTTTAATCATATCATCAATGAAACAAAATTTCAATCACTTCTTACCGATTTTTGTTATATTCATAATTGATGACTTAAAGCGACACTGGGAATGTCACTTTGAAGTTCTTGCTGATTTCTGCTTGTATTTATGATAAAATAGGAATCAATTTCCCGGGGATGTTTTATCAACGATGAGGAGGGAGTAGGGATGGAGGAGCATCGTGTCGCTGTGATATCGGATACGCATGGTTTGTTGCGGCCGGAATGTGTCAGTGTGTTAAAAACGTGTGAGGCGATCTTGCACGCGGGGGATGTGGGAGAGTTGGAAATTTGCAGGAAGTTGGAGGAAATTGCTCCGACTTATGGAGTTCGGGGGAATGTGGATCGGGATTTGGCGGAGCTTCCTGCGGAGAGGGAGATTGCGCTGTATGGTTTTCGGTTTTATGTGGTGCATAATAAGAAGGATATCAGAGAGGAACTGTCGAAGGTGGATGTGGTGGTCTACGGTCATTCTCACAAATATGAGGAGAGGCGTGAGGGCGGAAGGCTTTATTTAAATCCGGGGAGCTGTGGGCGGCGGCGTTTTCGACTGCCTGTCACAATGGCGGTTTTGACGCTTTATCCGCAGGAACATTGCTGTGTGGCGGAGCGAGTGGAGCTGCAGGCTGGCCAGGGAGCAGAGGAAAAGGAAGAAGGTTTTTCGGAGGTTTCCTATAGGGAAATGGACAGGCTGATCCGGGAGGTCGTAAAGGAGATGAAAGCGGGGCGGAGTGTGGATGATATTGCGGCGAGGAGACATGCGGACAGGGAGTTGGTGGAGCAGATCTGCCGGATCTACGCCACGCACCCCGGGGTGGATGTGGATGGGATTTTAAACCGCATGGAGATCAAGGATATGTGAGGGGGAATGAAAAGTCTAGTCCGGCCTCGCGGTTAGGGCGCATATCGTTCAAAGTGGATGCGCTCCAGATCAATCTCATATTTTTTGCTGTAGAAGCTTTCGTCGGCGTCGTTCCAGTAGAAGATCTCCACGACGTTCTCCTCCGGTATATAATAGGAGTATTCAGACCAATAGCTGATATTGTCATATTCCACGTCAAGCAGATCATCGGCATAGCCGCGCATAATCACATTGTTGTCCTTTTTGTAGATCAGCGTTGCCTGTGCGCCGTCCGACCACATGACATTGCTGATCAATTCGTTAGAGCCGTCTTGGTCCAGATCGATCAGAAAAGTGTTGTCTTCGGAGGTATATCCGGCTTCGGCGATCAGCTCTCCCTCCGCGGAGAAGTAATATACCGTGCAGGCGTAATGGCTCATCTCATAAATACAGTATCCGGAATACCCCATCAGTTCGTCAAATTCTTCGGCAGTATAAGATGCGGAAGGGCGATCCCAGATCAGAGAATAGAAATCGTTTGCAGAATATTTTTGCTCCTCCGTACTGATAAAGACATCCTGCCGCCGATAACTGCCATTTAAGCAGTCGCAGGCAGTCAGTATCTCACAATCCTGACTCCAGTGTTCTACGGCATCTTGAAAGACGGTTATCGCTTCCTCTCTGCCGGTCAGAGCTTCCCCGTTTAGGACATTGCGGAAAGCAGCGTCTACTTCAGTTATAAAATGAGTCTCAAAAGAATCTATGGTCACTTTTTCGCCATCGTTCCAAGCAAAAACTTCCCCTGTATAAGAGGCATAACCCATCTGCTCGTGACAGTTGGTTTCCAGAAGATAGAAGTTATCTTGATCTTGCACCAGGCTCAACTGCCCCTCTCCGATATGATCTACGGAGAACGTGCGGTCGTACAATGTTTCGGCTGTAGCGCCATCCGTTATCGTGATCCGGACGCTCCGCGCCTGTTTGGACACAAGGGTCTCCGCATAAGTAAGAACATCGCCGGGCAATCCCAGCAGAAAGACGGATATGGTGTCCGGCACCTGGTCTGCAGACAGATCGACAGAGAGTTCCCGAAGCTGCATGGGGATGAAAGCGTTAATGTCTACCCCGTCCGAGGCCGCATCGGAGGAGTCTGTATCCATATTGCTGTCAGCAGTATTTTCAATATTTTCGTTTGTGATGCTGGAATCGGGGGCGGTCAGGTCTGTATCGAACGTGTCAGAGGCGTTGGATGGTTTGCCGCAGCCTGTACAGATCAGGCAGAGGGAACCGATCAGCAGGGTGCACAGGGCGGCGGTATGAAAGCGGGCGTGCCAAAAAAGGGTTTTCTTCATATCTTTATGGAGTCCTCCGTATGGTGAACATTGCAATGGTATCATGTTTATATCATACACTAAAGAAACATCATTTTTGCATCATTTGATTTTATTGTTAAAATCGTTTGTTTTTGGTATAATATGATGTGGGTGTCAAAAGTACACCACAACTAATTTTAGTCCCTTGATA
>JAMPHU010000042.1 GCA_023663225.1 Candidatus Gastranaerophilales bacterium | reverse complement strand
CCAACACCACAGGGCGATTAACGCCCTGTTTGCAAAAGAAGATTGATAAGACAACTTACTTAGTTGAGGTACATTTTTCTGATAAGAGTACCCAAAGCGTGGAGGACAAGCTAAAGCGTGTCATTCTCCATGACTTAGAGCATGAGAAACAGGGCAGGACAGGAAAAAATAATGGGAAATGATGAATACGTCCTTGACAAGTTGCAACAAGGAAAAACGTATATATCCATTATAATTGTACGCTGGTTGACGATGCGCAGATTTATATCGGAGAGGGAACTCTGCTTGTGCCGAATGTGACAATCTCCGTGTCGATATGCTCTTGATGTCACTGTTCTCATTTCGGCTGCGCCTCCTTTCCGAAACCCCTAAAGGACAATCCTTAAAAAATATGGGTATTCTTAAATTGTGTAGGGAAACCTTAAAAGGTTTACCCTCTCATATTTGCAGTTCCGATACAGCAAAAAGAACTGCTTTTCCGCTGATCTTAATACGCCCGGTTCCGGTCAGCTCGCAATAACACAGATCAAGTCCATGGCAAGCAATGCCTTTGAAGGACGTACTCCAAAAGCCCGCTCCATCTCATCCGTCACTGGAATCTCCTTAAGATCATAAGTCGGGAAATCCATCTCATAGAATTCACCCCTTCTCGTGACGGTCAATTTTCCGCTTATCGTATTGAACTCAACGGTATCTGAATCCTTATCGTAGTAATTCAAAATAACAAAACCTGTAGCCAGTGTTGCATGACCGCAGAGATTGATCTCGTCTTTCGGCGTAAACCAGCGCAGGTGATAACCTGCCTGTTCTTTTACCACAAAGGCTGTTTCCGACAGGTTATTTTCCAATGCTATATTTTTCATCAGCTGCTCGTCCGGCCATGCATCAAGCACGCAGACTGCTGCCGGATTGCCGCTGAACACCATATCTGTAAAGGCATCTGCCAAATACTGTTTCATCTATCTTTATACCCCCGCATATCGCAGGCTTTATTTTCAAACTTTCATCCCGTATAGGCGTCATCGACGCTATTCTTGAAATTCTGCTTCTTCAGCCATTCCCGCTCTTCGTCAGTCTCCGGGATATCGATTCGCTCAATCTTGAAAATGACAGGCCGGGTGCCGTCGTTACAACAAGCGATCATTATGCGCTCGTCATTAGTCCATTTGTGCATGATGGAACCGCCCTGCAAAGCCGTATAAACATACCGGCTGATGGCATCCCACGCTTCACCGCAGAACTTTCCGTTCATCAAGTGATAGAAATCGTCCTGCTCCGGTGTCCTCTTCAATACAAACTCATCGCCCGGTTTGAAACACGGACATGCGCCTGATTTCGGATCAGCCAGATATTTTTCCTGAAGCTCCGGAAAGACCTTTGTTTCCAGAACTGTTATCTTACATTCATGTTGCATGACCAGCCTCCTTTAGCAAATTGCATACCTATTTTCTTTCAGCGCATTCAATGCCCGTTCAAAGCAGCCATCATCCCGCTCAATGCAATCCGCAGGAGCAAGCTCTGTCTGGCATACCAGAGATCATTCTTCGTCAGTCTTACCTACCTTTATATTATCATCTGGTTTCCGTTGGGACAACTGAACAATTGTCTCGACATGGCTCGATTGCTCCAGATGGATGTCAGATAATCGGCCAATCCTCGGAAAATCAGTCCGTTCGTTCTCGGAAACAGGTCGATGTGCTTGTCCCTACTATATAATGCTGCCGCACAGATTTTCCAATCGCCTCAAGACTTCGCTCTGAGGGAATATGTCAGAAAACCCGTGATTGCCCATCCACTCAACTCTACTGCTGCCGGAAGCGATACTTGCCTTTTCCGTGTCCCGTCACCGGCTCAATGATCCCATGCTCTGCCATTTCATGCAGCAAGGCAGTACATCTTGTCGGCTTCAGATTGAGCACTCTCTGAACATCTGATCTTCCGAATGCGGTCTCTGTCCTTAAAGCCTCTTGTAATTTGCGAACATGTGAAGCGGTCTTTGATGAGAATACATCTTCAATGTTCACTTTTTCCTTTCCAATGTTCGCTTTTTCAGAGTCAATGTTCACTTTTTCCACTTCTTTAAAGGTGCCACTGATATGCAATGTCCGGTTATGAAGCGGGTGATTCTCGTTCAACAGGAGATTGCGGAGGAACACCTCAAGGAACTCCGTCGTTTCGTGAATACCGTTTTTCAGGTCATTGTAATTTGCCCTGACCAGTGAGTTGCGAAAATACCATGCGTTCTCGGCAAAAATATCGTTTGTCACATCAAAGCCCAATGTGCGCAGATACTTGATGAAGAATACCGCCGTCGTTCTTGTGTTGCCCTCACCAAAAACATGGATCTGCCACAATCTGGAAACAAAAAACGCGAGATGGTGGATGATCTCATCCATCGAGAGATTCTTATAGGAGAACTTCTTCTCCTCTGAGAAATCATAATCCAATGTCGCACGCAGCTCCGTGGCGCTTCCGTAGAATACGGTCGCTCCATTCAGCACCCATTCCTTCTTCGTGATGTTATAATCCCGAATGCGCCCAGCGTGGGAATAGATACCGGTAAACAGCTTTCTGTGAATGGAGATATATTCATTCGGCGTGAAACTAAAGGCACGCTCGGAAAGCAGCGCGGCAATCCGTGCGGAAACCTTGTCGGCCTCCTCAGTACGGTCTGACGCATCGCGGGTAGGATTTTCCTCGTAGTAGGTCTGCAAAAGCGCATTTGCCTCTTCAAAGGAAATCTCGCCCTCGATATTCCGGACGGCAGTAGAAATCAGATATTCTGATGTCTTCAGCCCGTCAACCGCCTGCAGGCCAATGGCCGTATGCCATGCATAGCCTTTGTCCCGCTTTGCAGGCTCAGATTCTTTGATATATTCCTTAAATGGGTCTGTATTCACTCCATATCACCTCGCTGTTGTTTTTTGCCCATGCCATAAATCCACCACTTCCGCAGGTCTCGTCTAACAAGACTCTATCTTTGATACAATGTGCTTTTCCGGTAAATGTACTCCTATACCCGCGAAAAGGCTTGATTTCAGGGTTTTTCCGGCTTTCGAAGGGCATAAACCGGCCTGTGAAATTGCTCCGATATGCTCTTGCTGTCGTCACGCTCATTCCGGCTGCGCCTCCCTTCCGAAACCCCTAAAGGGCAATCCTTAAAAAGTATGGGTATCCTTAAATTGTGTAAGGAAACCTTAAAAGGTTTAATCCTCGCCGTGTTTGCCACCACGCTGATACGGTTCTTTTTCCTTCCAGATCACACCATCCTTTGTGAGAAACTGTATATTATCCGGATCGCTCTGATACTCAGGATATTTGGCAGCACTCTTCATGTGCTGACCTTCAAAAGCGCGTCCGTTCTCGTCGTAGGCTTTTCCTTTTTTCGGATCAAGAATATCCTTTTGCTGATCCTGCGACCAGTCTCGTGTTCCTTTTCCCTCAGTGACTAATTTTTGCTCTCTTTCCCAAGCAAGGAATGTTGCATCAATACTACCGTCTCCACATGCTTATTATTGTCCAAACTCATTTCTATATCTTCCTCAATGATCGGCAGTTTGAATTTAATAGATTTCAGCCACTGTCCGTTAGGCTGCCTGTCATCATAAATCTGTATCTCAGAGATCAGCGTTTCCATAAGCTGCCGCCGCTCCACCTCATTCATCACAGCATACAGCTTTTCAAAGTAAATCAGCACCTTATAGATATTATCTCCGGTCAGCTTCTCAGCTTCAACCGCCTGTTTCTTTGCCCTTGCCTCAATAATCCGTGTTTCCACATCTTCAATCTTATCATACATCCGGTAGAGCCTGTCATCAAGATCAGCTTTCCGTTTGATATAATGTCTGTCATCCGGATCAAGGGAGTCTATTTCTTCCGTCAGCTTCGACTTGACGGAATAGAACTGGCGCAACTGCTTCTCATAGCCTGCAAGTTCTCCATCTATGGCAGTGGTATCAACCTTACTGTTAATCTTTTCCTGCATCATGGCAGCAAACTTGGGATTGCTCACCAGTTTCACAATGACCTCTGCTACGGCATCGTCCAACAGATCTTCCCGAATCTGCCTCTTATAGTCACATTTATGCCCTCGTGTCATGGTGCGGTGTTTGCAGCCATAGTAATAAAAATCTTTGTACTTTGTGCCGTCCTTTTTCCTCTTAATACTCTTGTTGCCATACATACCCGCACCGCAGACCGGGCATTTCACAATACCAGAAAGCAGATGTGTTTTTGTATTTTTCGCCTTATTTACATGCTCATATTTCTTTGCCTGTGCAAGCAGTTTTACCTGCGCGGCCTGCCAGACATCTTCCTCAATGATTGCTTCATGCAGTCCGTCTACTAAAATATAATTATCCTGTTCCACAAGATGATACTCGTTTCGTGTTCCATGCACCTTTTCCGTTTTTCTCCGTCCATAAGCGATTTTCCCACAATATACAGGATTTTTTAGGATAAGGCGAATCAGGTGCGCATCAAAAAGTGGATTTTTGCCATTCTGCCGCTGAACTTTACAAATACCTCTATTTTCAAGATATTTCGCTATCCCATTAGCTCCAATATCCGTATGTACATATTGGTCAAAGATTACCCTTATCGCTTCTGCTTCTTCCTCATTAATCTGTAATTTCCCATCTACCAACTGATAACCATACGGTGCAAAACCGCCGTTCCACTTTCCCTCACGTGCTTTCTGAATACGCCCCTCCATTGTCTGCACACGGATATTTTCTCTCTCAATTTCCGCAACCGCCGACAAAACGGAAATCATCAGTTTGCCCGCATCCTTAGAAGAATCTATTCCGTCCTCCACGCAGATCAGATTCACGCCAAAATCCTGCATGATCTGTAAAGTAGAAAGTACATCCGCCGCATTCCGGCCAAATCTGGATAACTTAAAAACAAGGACAAAAGAAACGCCGTCTTTCCCTGACTTTATATCTTCTATCATACGGTTAAATTCCATTCTTCCCTCAATGGATTTACCGGACTTTCCGGCATCTTCATATGTACTGACAATTTCATAATCGTTATAGTCGGCAAATGCTTTCATTCTTGCTTTCTGGGCTTCCAAGGAATAACCGTCTATCTGTATGGCTGTAGATACTCTTGTATAAGTATAAACCTTTATTTTTCCTCTCTGCATCTTATCATCTCCATTTGTGCAACGGGCGTTGCACTTTTTATTGATTATTCCAATTCTTTTTCTATTTCTTCGATAGACGGCAAGCTACTTTGCAGCTCTTCAGGTAAAGACCCGGTGATTTGATTCTGCCATTCTGCAACACCAATCGGATTCTGATAGCCAGCCAGAGAATATTCCACTACTGTTTTATTCTTACCCTTAACAAGCAGAAGCCCTATTGTCGGTTTATCGTCCGGATGGCGTAAAATATCGTTTACAACATTCTGATACATATTTAGCTGGCTAATAAATCCCGGTTCAAAATCGCAGGCTTTCAATTCTATCACAACATAACAACGTAATTTCAAATGGTAAAACAGAAGATCAATGTAAAAATCCTGCCCACCAACTTCTAAATGAACCTGCCTGCCAACAAAGGCAAATCCCTGCCCTAACTCTAATAAAAAACTTTGGATATGCTCTGTCAGCTGCCTCTCTATTTCCACTTCACGTCTTGGCATATCAGTTCCCAGAAAGTCAAACAGATAGGGATCTTTGAAAATCTGATTTGCCATATCGGAATCAAGCGGCGGTAATGAAACCGGAAAATTATTGACGGTCTTTCCGGTACGTTCCATCAGTCCGCTTTGTATCTGTAATTCAAGTGTTGTTTTACTCCAGCCATTTTCTATCGTTTTACCAGCATACCATGTGCGCTCTTCCCTCGTTTTTAGTTTATCCATTAATGTTATATTTGTACGCCAAGGTATTTGTGCAACGACCCGTTGCACAATTTCATAATCCGGCCAACATTGGGCAAGTTTACGCATATACTTGATGTTTCGAGGAGAAAAACCAGACATTTCTGGAAACGCATCTTTTAAATCTTTTGCCATACGGTCTATGACCTTTGTTCCCCATCCCTCTTGTTCCTGTTTTACTAATATAGCCCTGCCAATATTCCAATAAAGGCAGATCATGCTGGCGTTGGCATTCATTACAAGAGAAACCCTTTGTTTCTTAATTTCACTTTTAATTTCTTCTATGAACTCCAAATAACTATCACCCATTTCGAAAAGATTTGGAGCAACCGGAAAAATCACTCCATCTTTATCTTTTCCCATATGTTTTCTATTATCCATATGCACTCCTTCTTTTAAATTCTCATTGCGGTTTGGACACTTATATCACGTATATTATATCGTATGATGGCACCTTCCACAAGAAAATTTTCTTATTCACTCAATTCTTCTCCACGTTCCCTGTTGCTTTTTATTTCTATATCAGGCATATTGTCAATATCTAACTCTGATGCATACTTTTCAATCAAATTCGCAAGCAAATCTGCTAACCTGCTCCATTCATCAACCATAAGCACTCCCCTTTCCAAACACAAAAAAGAGCAGTTACAAACTGTTACGTTCATAACTGCCCTTGCGCTGTATTTTACAATCAAAAAAATTACAAATCTTCTTTGGCTTTGTTTGCAAAGCCTTGTCTTTATATCGCTCTGTAATAAAATAACTCCACATACAGTTGGCAGGTCATTACACTGCCCACATCGGAATCGCACCGTCATTATATGACTGAATTTTAATCAAAATTCAGAAGTATCATTATCACGGATATGCTTCATCGCCCCACACAACTGCTGTGCATTTTGTCAGGTTCTTATCGCTCCGTATCCTTGCTTTTCTAAATCAAAAGCAGACACATCATGGCGCACTTACATAGTGGCTACACATATCCTCACGTCCTGTATGCTATTCAATATTCAGTTGTCATTCTGTTTACGATATCTTTATGTATCACCAAACCTAACACTGATTTTAATTATCGGTCTTTTTATCATAATAAATGGTAAATATGCAAAAAACCTGCCTATTTACTAAAACTTTTTCGGAAATTTTTTATCAAGATTGGAAGTACGATTTATATAGATTTTAGAAAATTTTAGGAAAACCGCAAAGACATATTATCATGTAATGTAATCCAATGCTCAAAGTCATATTATATTCCATTGCTAGAATAACAAGCACTGCCTGTGTCATGACACAGGGCAAAATAGCAAGCACTGCTCACGGACGTCCGTGGACAGAATTTTCACAGATTTTTCTTTTCAGAATATCTATGAAAATCGGCTTGCGTAGGGAAAATTCCCTAACCCCTTTTTATTACAAATCACTATCTTTTTTATTCCTTTTCCGTATTGCATTAACGTCTCTGCTTTGCTGAGATAATGTGCATAAATCGGTTGTGGAAGACAACATATTTTATAATATATTGCAAAAACAGCGACCTTGTATTCCGCTTTAAAATCACTGTTTCTTCACTACTTCCATTTTCTGTTTTTATACGCCTCTTATGAGAAAAAAATTTTCCGCTATTGGAGCAGCCTTCGTAGGGAAAGCACCCCAATGTGTGGTTAATTAAAATTTATTTTGCTGAACGGTGTAACCCTATCGGCTATACTGCATTTTGTGCTTGTTTTTGGGTGTGGTGTTATTGCAGCTTTTCAAAGTATGTAACCCACTATGACACTTTCAAAATTAAAAGATGTCGTAGTGAGTTTTGCTATACTACCAAAATTTTATCTGTTTTTACTTACCACGGTTATTTCTATCCAGGTAGGATATCCATTCCAATTGAACCGTTTTAATGTCAAAATTCAATATTTCGTCAAATGGGTATTTTGTATTCATCCATTGAACAAATTTAGCTCCTAAATAGTACCCGACATCATGATAGCCTTTATAATGAACCCAGTCTCCAAAATAACGTTGATTTTCATGGGTCATATTTGTCAAATCTGAATGGAAATCATTCATAATCATATTCAAATTAGCGGCACACCAATCTGCCCATCCATTTTTATCTTGATGAAAATAATCGTTGCTTCCTATCAGCTTTTGCTCAAAAAACATAGCTATTCCTTCTGTGAACAATTGCCATAAAAACGCATCACTATTTTTATAGGTTCTTTTTAGTTGTCCATATTGCATTTGATATATATGTCCCAATTCATGATATATGAGTCCATACAGATCATTTATGTCTTGCCAGCCCAATTCAATTATTTTCTCAATTCCCAATAAAACATATTGGCAGGAATCTATAGAAATAGCCCATCCCGCACCGTTACACAGTCCCATATAAAGAATAACCGTTGCCTTAATGGATTTCCCCATTGTTTTTAGTATTCTTTCATCTAAATGATCTGTAACTTTACGGAATGATGAGACTACCTTTTCTCTGGATTCTTTATGAATCAATACGTTATTGAGAATCGGCAGGTAGTCGTTTTCAAAGGTGAGTTCACCAGTATGAATAGTCTCCTGCATATCATTTATAAAAATGTTTTTATGTATTGGCAAAACGGTATCTACGTATTGGCTCCATTGCTCAATAGAAAAACAGTCATCATGAAAAAAATCTTCCAGGCTATTTGCTGCATTTATTACTTTTAGCATAATTAATTTCCTCTGCAATTTATCATCATTTATTCAATAGTATCTATTTTTTTATTAAATCATATGAAAATGCCTCAATGCATCCATAATTGCCGCTTCTTTCTCCGGCGGACACTTCGGAACCCGTGTATCCCCTAATTTGGACTTATTATAATTCACTCTCTCAATAATACCGCATTTCTGCTTTATCTGTGCGATATACAGATTGCTGACTTTCAATCCCGTATGCTCCAGTACATACTCCTTAATCTCCTCATAAGTCGCCTTACTCTCCGCATCTGTCAAATCCATCTCATCCAAATTCAGTTCCACCTCAATATGATGCTCGACATTAAGTTTGGACAATAAACACACCGTCTCCACATGCACGCTGTTTCCGAACATATCCACCGCCCGCGCCCGCCGGATTTCATACCCTCCGTCACACAACACCCGCAGATCCCGCGCCAGCGTAGCCGGGTCGCAGCTCACATACACGATCCGTTCCGGGCGCATTTTGATCATTGTGTCCAGACAAGCGTCGTCGCAGCCCTTGCGGGGCGGATCCACAACGATGACGTCCGGGTGAAGCATATCCTGTGCCTCGGATGATTCTTCCGCACGCTTCCGTTCCAAGCGCGCATAAAAGTCAGGCAGGACGTCCTCCGCCTTCCCGGTGAAGAATTCCGCATTCGAGATGTCGTTTCTCTTGGCGTTTGCCCTTGCATCTTCGACGGCCTGCGGAATGATCTCTACGCCGTAAACTTTCTTCGCCTGTTCTGCGAGAAAAAGTGAGATCGTGCCGATGCCGCAGTAGAGATCCCACACGGTTTCCCGTCCGGTCAGTCCCGCATATTCCAACGCCAGACTGTATAATTTCTCCGTCTGCATAGGATTTACCTGATAAAAAGATAAGGGTGAGATGTGGAAAACCGATTCCTGGCCGGTATAAGGACAGTCCGGTTTTCGCATATCCCGGACACGGATGGTGTCCGAAATGGAAGCGCTGCCCCAGAGCGTATGAATTTCCCTTCCCATGATGACATTGCCGCGCTCCGGATTCAGGCTGACCGATATGCCGGTCATACCGTCGATCTGTGCCAGATCCTGCAGCAGTTCGTCCTGCTTTGGCAGAAAATTGTGGGAGGCTCCTGCGGATGGCCGGTTGATCACCAGACACACCATCAATTCCCCGCTGGCAAAACCCTTTCGGATCAGCACGTGGCGCAGCAGTCCCTTGCCGGAAGTTTCGTCGTAGGCAGGTACCTGATGCCGTTTCATGTGATCGAGAATGACGCGCAGGATCAAAGCATTTTCCGGCACGCCCAGACAACAGTCGATATTGGGGATGATGTTGTGAGTTCGGCCTGCGTAGAATCCGGCCACAGGATTGCCTGCTTTGTCCGTGCCAATGGGATATTGGGCTTTGTTGCGGTAGTGAAAAGGAGATTCCATTCCCACAATAGGTTCCATGACGCTGTGAATCAAATCCTCCTCAAAGCCGCCGATGCGGGTCAGGCTGTTGGAAACTTTCCGCTGTTTGAACAGAAGCTGTTGTTCGTAAGAAAGAGCTTGCAGCTGGCATCCGCCGCAGGGTCTGTAGGTGGGGCAGACGGGATCTGACCGGTGGGGCGAGGGTTTTATCAGTTTTTCCAGACGGGCGTAGGCGTAATGTTTTTTGGCCTTGAGAATCTTGACTTCCGCTACATCGCCGATGACGGCGTCTTTGACGAACAGGGTAAAACCGTTCGCTTTGCCGATGCCTTCTCCATCGCTGCTCATGTCTTCAATTGCTACGGTCACGCAGACGTTCTTTTTATATTCCATAAAATTCCTCATCTGATGTCTTTATGCCAACATGATTGCTACTACTGCTATTACTAATATGATTGCCGGTACTATTTTCAATATTTTTGTCACACTTTTGTCGGCATTTCTTTAATAAGGCAGTTCGGGCAGTTCCTCTGTCACGATGGATTTCAAGCGTTCAAAATTTTCCGCCGTATTGGCGGCGATCACGGGAAACGGCCGATCCAGCGGGAACTTGTCCTGATACAGAATCTCTATCTGTCCTCCGGCCTCTCTGATAATAGGGATGGCGCCCGCCGCATCCCAGGGAAACAGGCGGATCTCAAAATAGAGTTCCACCCGGCCGCAGGCCAGATAAGCCAGTTCCACGGCCGCGGAACCCAGTCTGCGCAGATCGTCCGCCTCCGCGTAGACCCGGTCGATGATTCGGAAACAAGGCGGCGCATAACGTTTGTCATAAAGGCTCATAGCGGAACACAAATGTCCGTGCGCAAAATCCCTGTCGGATACATGGATTCTCCTGCCGTTTAGATAAGCGCCCCCGCCCGCCTGAGCGTAATACATCTCGTCCCGATAGGGCTGGTAGACCACGCCCAGACAAGGTTCGCCGTCCTTTACCAGCCCCACGGAGATAGCGCTTATACCGATGTCGCGGATAAAGTTGGAGGTGCCGTCGATGGGGTCGATCACCCAGAGGCAGTCTCCCTCGGAAGGATTGTGGTCGCTCTCTTCCCCGATGATCAAGCTGCCGGGCAGAAGCGCCTGCAGCCTGTCGGAGAGAAATTGCTCCACCGCGATATCGCAGGAGGTGACATAATTGGAGGCGTTGCCTTTCTGCCGGATATCTGTTTCTATCTGTTCTATATGACGATCCAGTAGAAGTTTTCCCGCTTCCCGGACAATTTCCGTCACTTGGATCACATCAAGATTGATTTCGGTCATGATGATTCAATTCCTTTCTTTCTAGGTTCTGGTGGCTCTCAGATTGGACTCAAACAGTCTGTTGTAGCCAAACCATCCGCCGTTTCCTTCGTTGTGTTCCAGAATTTCCTTGAATGTTTCCAGCTTGGCGTCCGTATCGTCCGCATAGTTTAGGGCCAGCGCTTCGATCAGCGCGGGAATTTTCGGGGAGCCGAATTCATATTTTCCATGGTGCGCCAGAATACAGTGTTGAAGCTGGATCAACTGTTCACGGGGAAATCCCGGAATGGCTGCCGCCCGCTCCGCCACCATCTGGGAACCCATCACGATATGCCCCAAAAGCTGGCCTTCATCCGTGTAATCGTTTTCGGGAAAAGGCGAAATTTCCCCGATTTTCCCAATGTCATGACAGAGAGCCGCCGTCAGAAGGAGATCCCGTTTCAAAATCGGATAAGCTTTGCAATAGTAATCGCAAAGTTTGGCGACGCCCAGCGTATGTTCCAGAAGTCCGCCGACGAATCCGTGGTGTACGGTTTTGGCGGCGGAGGAACTGCGGAACCGTTTGGCGAAATCGGCGTCTTTCACGAACAGAAGTTCCAGAAGTTGTCTGTAACAGTCTGTTTGGATGCTTTGAGCCAGCGTCAGCAGTTCCTGATACATGGCGTCGATATCTTTGGAACTCACCGGGAGATAATCCGCAGGATGATATTCCCCTTCGCTGCAGACGCGGATGCGCTTGACATTGACTTGAAGTGTTCCCTGAAAACTGGTCACGTCGCCGTATACGTCGATGTAGTCCATAGTGTCATAATCTTCCACGCCCTGACTGTTTGGCTCCCAGACCTTTGCGTCCATCGTGCCGGTTTTATCCTGAAGAATGACGTTTTCATAGGGCTTGCCGTTCTTGGTTACGGCTGCCTGTTTGTGCTTGCACAGATAAATATCCGAAATCCGGTCTCCCTCTTTTAAATCTTTGAGATATTTCATACGCTTCTCCGTTCCGCCGCTATGCGGCATATTTTTTATATTTTGTCTGTTATGTGGCAATTGTTTTGTCTTTTATTTGTTGGATGGTTCATTTTCCTTCAACTCAATCTGGAAGGTCAGTTCCCGGTATTCGTTCTGGGACTGGCGCAGGACCGCCAGCCGGACGGTGTCGCCCGGTTCTCTCTGTAAAAGCAGGGATACATACTGTTCAAAGGATAAAATGTTTTCGCCGTTCATCCGCACCAGAATGTCACCCGGCTGGATTCCCGCCAGCATGGCCGGGGAGTCCATCTCCGTCTCCCGGATATATACGCCGCCGGGTACGCCTTGGCCGGTCTGGATTTTGCTCGGTACGGTGACGCCGTCAATGCCCAGATAGGCGATCTTTTCTTTGTTGGACAGTTTCTGGATACGGCCTTTCAACTCCGAGATGCCATAGGCGGTGATAAAATGGTTCATATCGGAAAGGCTTTCATTGGTGGTAATAATACCGATGACCCTGCCGCTTAGGTCAAACAAAATGCCGTTGGCGTTTGTACTGCCGTAAATATCTGTCTGTAAAAGCGAATAACTCAGATCCGTTCCGGACAGCTGGCGTCCCACAGCCGAGATCATGCCGTATCCCAGAGAGCCGGTTACGCCCATGGGACTTCCCACGGCGATCACCGGAGTACCCACCATATTGTTGGCATTGGAAGAACCTAAGGGAGCCACGGCCAGCCCGCCCGTCTCAAGCCATTCCGTGGGCAGGTCGCTGAGGGGTATCGCGATAACGGCCAGATTGGTCTGGGCGTCCAGTCCCTTCAATTCGGCTTCGATGGTATAATCACCTTCCCCCAGATCAATCACAAGGGTCTCGGAATTTTGCAGGGAAGTATAGTCTGCCAGAATCAGAAGTTCCCTGCCGTTGTCGGCGATGATGACGCCGGAAGCTTGATGGCTGCTCTCCTGCACGTCGAGGAACCAATCAATATTGGAGGTAATCCCGCGTATGGTGACCACATATTGGCCGATGCCCACGTTTTCATCCAGATCTTCCCGGTCAAAGACATAATCGTGCAGGGAGGCGTACAACTGACGGTAATGCTCCTTATCCAGATAGACTTCATCCAGAATTTCCTGAATCTGTTCCTCCTCCAGCGCGGGAGTTTCCCCGTCCGGGGAAGCGGCGTCGGACGGATCCGCAAGCATGTCCTCCGGATTCATCTCTTCCGGATCCTCGGGAAAAACCACCGGAGCCGGTTCCTCTTCCGGATAGAGCCAATGGTTGATTACCGGTTCCAGAAGCAGGAAGGTCACGCAGGCGACCAGACCGAAGAAGACTGCCATGGCAGCAGTCGCCATCGTCCGCCGGAACAGTTTTTTCCTGTTTATGGGGCGCTCCTTAATTTTCTCGATCATAAAATCGTTTTGTTGACCCGGCTGCGTCTGTGGCATATCTTCATTCCCTTCCGTGTTGATTCCATTAGGTGATTACGAAACGCTCTAATTTGCAAAGAGTCATTGTGCAAATTGTATATTCAACGCAGACACGCTTTCGCTCTCACCTCACCGTAAGCGGCAAGGTGAGAAGCGCTTCTAAGGCTTGCACCATAGGGTGCTTCGCCAAGAAGTGCTAAATCTCACCTCAAGGCGCTAAAATACAGCGCCTAAGTGCCAACGGTTCGCTAAGGTCTGCTTATGAATATACAATCTGCACAATTCGGATTACTTGAAGTTTTGCAAACGCCTATTGATTCCCTATTTTGATAATTGCAAAACGATATTTTCCGGAATCCGAAGGGAACGTTTTGCTCTCACCATTCCGGCGTACTCTCCCACGCTTTCCAATCCGTAGACCGCTGCCAGTGTCATCCACGGAATATGATTGTAAAGCTGTTTGTTCTGAGCCTCCCACAACATCAGAAATACAAACAGGCCAAAGACCGTGAGATAGCTCACAAAAACCCGGTTGTCTTCTTTTTCGGGACGCAGAACCTGAAACAGCGTTCCCGCCAACATCAACAGCAGTATCGCATAGAAAAATCCGGTGGAGAGACAGGCATATTTCCAATAATATGTTCCATCCTCACAGACCCACTGCCACAAAAGATTTTCTTCATATGCATAAAAATGTGATGTGGGCGCTATGTCCCCCTGACCGAATATCACGGAGGTCTTGGCCGACAGATGCTCTATGTCAAAAAGATTGGTCCAATTGTCCGCAATTATGCGGCGGCAAAATGTCGTTCTCTCCTCCACATTGGGGAGACGATTACAATGTTCCACCAGATCTGCATTGTCCGCGTAGGTGCCGTTTCCCATAAGCCCCATGGCCAGCCAATACTCCACCGGCGCCCGCAGACGATACTCCTCCGCTTTGGAAGGATAGCCGTCGGCAATGGCGGAGAACATCGTCACGACAACTGCTGCCGAAAGGTAAAAAGCCAGCAATTCCTTCCACCGCCGTCTGATCTGTCCTGCCAACAAGATCGCAATGATGAGAGCCACACCCCAGACGGCGGCGGTGGCTTTGGCGGCAATGCCGATCCCCCAGACGATTCCCGCGCCTGCAATGACAATTCCCTTTTTCCTCCCACGCAGGGAAATTCCCCAAGACAACAGCGCCGCCGCAATGATACTCCCGCCGAAACTCAGTTGATCGGAATAAAAAGAATTGGTACAGGCCCAGACAGGCGTCCACAGCGTAAAAATACAGACGGCCAGCCATTGCAT
Source organism: Candidatus Gastranaerophilales bacterium (assembly GCA_023663225.1). GTDB lineage: Bacteria > Bacillota > Clostridia > Lachnospirales > Lachnospiraceae > Acetatifactor. Next base: position 13,126 of record JAMPHU010000042.1, on the reverse strand, counting down.
GGAGATCTTGGAAGGCTTCACTCTTCCCGCCAGATAAAATACACCCACAAGCGCGGCCATGACCTGCAGCACATTCAGAGCCAACACAAAATAATAGGGATCCGCAAAGCCCAAGGCCATTCCCATTTTCATACAAGCTGTGAGAATGGTCAGCGTCCCCAGATTGTTGGTCCACATACTGAAATAACTCCAGTTCTCCGCAATCTGTCCCGACGCCAGCCCGTATGCGGTCTCATAGACGCTCTGATAATCCGTGACGGGCCGGCTGCGCAGAGCCAAACTGATTACATAGAGCGCAATGCCATACAAAATGACATAACAAGTCAAGGCCACCCGGGAAATCTTGTCCGCCGGCAGACCTTTTCGATACAACAGTCCTTCCACGGCGGAAAGTATGATCCCGGCGCCGCACAGGATCAGAACCCAGATCCACATATAGAGAAACATTCTCGCAGGAATCAGATTATTCCGCGGATACCTGATGACAACGATCAGGATCAGCAAGAGACAGAGGGAAAAGCCGCCGTAAAACGCTCGCTTCATAAGGACTCCTTCTCATCTTTATCGCGCGGCAAAACGCCATATTGCATCCGGCTTTTACATTTGCCGCCACCCATTTATTGTATCACACCGTATCTGCATATTCTATACCATTTTTGCTATTTTCTCTTTACCCTAAGCCCAAAATATGATACAACACAAATAGGAAACAAATCGGAGAACAGACGCATGAATCAAAAAGTATTAAAAACGTTGGAATACGATAAAATCATACAGCTGCTGGTCGAGAAAGCCGATTCCGAACCCGGGAAGAAACGCTGCAGGGAGCTTCTTCCTTCCGTCGATCCCGGAGAGATCCAGCGCAGCCAGCAGGAGACCAAGGATGCGCTCTCCCGGCTGTTTGCGCTGGGCGGCACATCTTTCGGCAACAATCGGGATTTGGGATTTTCCGTCAAATCTCTGGAGGTCGGAAGCTCGCTTTCCATATCGGAGCTTTTGAAAATTGCGGCGATGCTGGACAATGTGAACCGCATCAAGGCTTATGGGAAAAGAGACCGGGAAGATATGCCGGAGGATTCTCTGGACGGCTATTTTGAGCAATTGACGCCTCTGGTTTCGCTGGCCGCCGAGATCAACCGCTGCATTCTCTCGGAGGAGGAGATTGCCGATGACGCCAGCCCCAGATTGAAGAGCATACGCAGAGCCAAGATTTCCGCCAACGAGAAGATTCATGCGCAGCTGACGTCCATGTTGAACGGATCCTGCCGCACCTATCTGCAGGATGCGGTGATTACCATGCGCAACGACCGCTACTGTATTCCGGTGAAGGCAGAGTACAAGGGACAGATAAGCGGCATGGTTCACGACCAGTCTTCCACCGGATCCACCTTTTTTATCGAACCTGCCGCCGTGGTCAATTTGAACAACCGGCTCAAGGAGCTGGATTTGCAGGAGCAGGAGGAGATCGAGGCGATTCTGGCCGCCTTGAGCGCACAGGCCGGAGAACACACGGAGGAGCTGGCCGTCAATCAGAAGATTCTCACCATATTGGATTTTGTGTTCGCCAAGGCCAAGCTCGCCATGGAGCAGAACGCCACGGAACCGATGTTTAACCGGAAGCGGTATATCCATATCAGAAAGGGCCGCCATCCCCTTTTGGACAAAAAGAAAGTGGTACCCATTGACGTCCATCTGGGCCGCGATTTTGATCTGTTGGTTGTCACGGGACCCAACACGGGCGGCAAAACCGTGTCCTTAAAGACCGTGGGGCTTTTCACCCTCATGGGACAGGCGGGGCTGCACATTCCGGCGCTGGACCGCTCGGAGCTGTCGATTTTTACGGAAGTGTATGCGGACATCGGGGACGAGCAGAGCATTGAGCAGAGTTTATCCACGTTTTCCTCCCATATGACCAGTATCGTGCATATTTTAAAACATGCGGACGAGCGGTCTCTCTGTCTGTTTGACGAGCTGGGGGCGGGGACGGATCCCACGGAGGGCGCGGCGTTGGCCATTGCGATTTTAAATGATCTGCACGGCAGAGGCATCCGCACCATGGCCACTACCCATTACAGCGAATTGAAAATTTATGCGCTGTCCACGGAGTTCGTGGAGAATGCCTGTTGTGAATTTAACGTCGAGACCCTGCGGCCGACCTATCGTCTGCTGATCGGGATTCCCGGCAAGAGCAATGCGTTCGCCATTTCTTCCAAGCTGGGGCTTCCGGATGCGATCATCGACGCCGCTAGGGAGCAGATCAGCAAGGAGGATGAAAGTTTTGAGGACGTGATCGCGGATCTGGAGCAGAGCCGTGTCACGGTGGAGAACGAGCGCAGGGAGATTGCGGCCTATAAGGAGCGCATCCGCACGCTGGAAGAGCAGCTGAAGCGCAAAAACGAGAAAATCGATCAGGCCAAAGACCGGATTCTGCGGGAGGCCAACGAACAAGCCCGCAGCATTTTGCAGGAGGCCAAGGAAGTCGCAGACGAAACCATAAGAGATTTTCACAAAGCCGCTTCCTCCAATGTAGATATGCGGGAGCTGGAGCGCAAGCGCCAGAAAGTGCGGGATCAGATCAGCGACAAAAACGAGCGTCTGCAAAATACGAAGACCGGCGGCCGGAACCCTGCCGGACAGGCTAAAGCCTTTGATCCCAAGAAACTCAAAAAGGGCGATTTGGTCAAGATCGTGTCCATGGGTTTAAAAGGTACGGTGCATTCCCTGCCGGACGCCAAGGGCAATTTGTTTGTACAGTGCGGCATCATGCGCACGCAGACCAATGTCAATGATATTGTACCCTTACAGGAGGAAAGTGTCTCCGCGCCGGATTACGGCAGCAGACGCAGCCAGACTTCGGGCATCAAAATGGCCAAATCCCTGTCCGTCTCCACGGAAATTAATCTTCTGGGGCGCACCGTGGACGAGGCGCTGGCCGAACTGGACAAATATCTGGACGACGCCTATCTGGCGCATCTGCCCAGTGTGCGGGTTGTACATGGAAAAGGTACGGGAGCGCTCAGAAACGCCGTACACAATCATTTGAAGAAGCTCCGCTATGTGCAGGAGTATCGTCTGGGCGAGTATGGCGAGGGAGATTCCGGCGTGACCATCGTCACGTTCAAATAGAAGGAGCGGAGCTATCATTATGGTAAACAGACAAAAAATTCTCATTGTGGACGATGACAACAATATTGCGGAACTGATTTCCCTTTATCTCACCAAGGAATGTTTCGAGACCAAGATCGTGAACGACGGGGAGTCTGTGCTGCCCGCCTATGAGAGCTTTACGCCCAATCTGATTCTGCTGGATCTGATGCTTCCGGGCATGGACGGCTATCAAGTGTGCAGGGAGGTGCGCGCCAAATATTCCGTGCCGATTATCCTGCTTTCCGCCAAGGGAGAGGTCTTTGACAAGGTGCTGGGGCTGGAACTCGGGGCGGACGATTATATCGAGAAGCCCTTTGATTCCAAGGAGCTGGTGGCTCGGGTCAAGGCGGTGCTGCGCCGCTATAAGCCCGTGGGAATGACGTCCGAAAGCCGGAACGACAAATGTGTGGAATATCCGGATCTTTCCATCAATCTCACCAACTATTCCGTGATGTATATGGGCAAGACGGTAGATATGCCGCCAAAGGAGCTGGAACTTTTGTATTTTCTGGCGGCCACGCCCAACCATGTTTTCACCAGAGAACAGCTCTTGGATCAGATCTGGGGTTATGAATATATCGGCGACACCCGTACCGTGGACGTGCATATCAAGCGTCTGCGGGAGAAAATAAAAGATCATGCCAACTGGAAGATCTCCACCATATGGGGAATCGGCTATAAATTTGAGGTGCGGAACGCGTGAGAAAGACTCTTTATCTGAAATTTGTGCTGGCCTATTTTATTTTCGGTGTGTTCGCCTTTATCACGGTCACAATTTTTGTTCCCAGCATGACAAGGGAACAGCTGGTGCGGGAGAAAGCGGAGACGCTTTATTCGGAGGCGCTGCTGATCGTGGAGAATTACGCCGGGGGGCTTTACACCAGCGAAAACAGTCTGGAGGAGGTAAAGGTACAGTTGGATTCTCTGGCCGTCTATCTGGACAGCACCATACGCATTATCAATCCCTCCGGCCGTCTGGTATTGGATACCGGCGCACCCGTCAATGTGGAAGACGTGGTGATGATCGAAAATTTTGATCCCACGGTCACGCAGGGTTCTTACTATACCGTGGATCACTTTTTCGACAATTATGACACGGACATGCTCAGCGTGTTCGCCCCCATCACCTCCAATTACAAGGTGAAGGGGTATGTGGTGATTCTCTGCGACATGGAGCGGATTGAGGAATCCTGCAATAATCTGCTGAATATCTCCTATATTTCCATGGTGATTCTGTTCCTGCTCTCCGGCATTATCTTGATCTTCTTCACGGAGATGGTCTACACGCCCCTGCGGAAAATCACCTATGCCACGGAGCAGTATGCCTCGGGCAATATGCACTATGAGTTTCAGGTGGAAAGCGAGGATGAGATCGGCTATCTGGCCGCCTGTCTGAATTACATGGCCAGCGAAATCGCCCGTTCCGAGGACGACCAGAAAAAATTTGTGGCCAATGTATCCCACGATTTCCGTTCGCCCCTGACTTCCATCCGCGGCTATCTGGAAGCGATGCTGGACGGGACGATTCCGCCCCAAATGCATGAAAAGTATTTAAATATCGTGTTGAACGAGACCGACCGCCTGACCAAGCTCACCAACAGCCTGCTGGTGCTGAACAATCTCAACACCAAGGGTATGCTGTTGGACAAGACGGATTTCGACATCAATCAGGTCATCCGGAATACCGCCGCCACGCTGGAGGGGAGCTGCCGCCAGAAAACCATCGCCATAGAGGCGGTTCTCACGGGAGAAGTCATGTATGTCCACGCGGATATGGACAAAATCCAGCAGGTGCTTTATAATCTGTTGGACAATGCCATCAAATTCAGCCACCACCAGTCGGTCATCAAAATCGAGACGACGGAGAAGAAAAACAAATTGTTTATCTCCGTGAAAGACACCGGCATCGGCATTCCCAAAGAGGATCTAAAACTGGTCTGGGAGCGGTTCTACAAATCCGATCTCTCCCGGGGCAAGGATAAAAAAGGCACGGGGCTGGGACTGTCCATCGTGAAGGAGATCATCAACGCCCACGGGGAGCATATTAACGTGATCAGCACGGAAGGGGTGGGAAGCGAGTTTATCTTCTCTCTGCCGTTGTCGGATCTCAATGAGGACGAATGAACGGATGTATGATAAAAAGCAAAAAGACGAGGATAAAGGAAATGCAATACGAAGATATGAATTTTAAAATACCGATAGAATCATCTACTTACAGAGAAGATAGTGAATTTGTGATTGAACAAATCAATTTCATTCTGAATAGACAAAAAGAGCGGGGCGACAATAAAATTATTATTAATACAAATCTGCGTATGGGACTTCCATTAGAAAATATAAATAAAATTGCCGGACCGATGATTGAAGCATGGGCAGGAGAGGTTTTTGCAGGCATAAGAGATGAAATGGATAATCCATATCGTCTTATCAATGTGGAAGCGCAAGAGCGCTTGGGAATGGCTGATGTAATATTGCAGTTTAAAAAGAATGATAGAGCAATCACAGGGCATATCGATGTAAAAGCAACGGCAGATGATATTCCCAACAGCGGCAAGGGTCCTAATATTACGAGTTTTAGCAGGATTAGGAGCGCATATGTGAAAGACCCGGATTTTATGTTTATTATTTTGTCGATTAAGCATAAAGTGTATGTCCAGAGAAATGAACATACAAAATTGATGGATGGAATTATGGAAATTGTGGATTACAATGCTTATGATTTAAAATTTATTAGTGATGCGGATATCAATTACAATCCGGCATTGGGAACCGGACAAATCCAAATTAAGGATATTCATTATGTTACTTATCAGTATAGGACAACCTGGGAGATGTGCAAATTGTTAGATCGTAAATATTTGCATAGTTCAAGAAGAAGCATTGAGGATTTTTACAGAGAGGCTCAAAAAAACAAATGGATCAAAAATTAAATGCGATTTGCGGCGACGCTGTCGAAGAACTTCGTAAATTTGAAAATGACAGTGTAGACCTTATTGTAACAGACCCGCCCTATAATTTGAATAAGGATTATGGAATCAGCCAAGATAAATTGGAATTTGAAGAGTATCTTGACTTTAGCAGAGTATGGCTGAAGGAAGCAAATCGGATTTTAAAGCCGAATGGAACCATATATGTTTTTATGGGAATGAGATATATTTCATATATATATACCATTTTGGAACAAGAATTGGGTATGATATTTAATAGTTGGATTACCTGGTTTTATACGCAAGGGAGTGGAAAAACCAAAGGATTTAGTCCAAGACATGATGATATATTGATGTTTACCAAAGATGCTAAGGAGTTCTTGTTTGACTTAGATGCAATTCGTGTTCCACAAAAATATTATCGTTCGGTCAATAATATGCGTGGGGCGAATCCGGGAAACGTATGGGAGTTTTCCCATATGCATTATTGCAATAAAAATCGAAAAAAGCATCCAACACAAAAACCGGAGGGGCTGTATGAAAGAATGATTCTGGCCTCAAGCAAAGAGGGAGATTTGGTTGTTGATCCATTTGTTGGTTCGGGAACTTGTTTGAGAGTCAGTCAACAGCTCCACAGGAATTGTGTGGGAATTGACATTAACCCTGAATATATTCAAATGACAGAAGAACGCTTAGAGGAACCGTTTTCAGGATTCGATAGCATTGATGAAAAAATGAAAAGATGCCCTAATGATTTAAATGATGCGCAGATTAGGATAAATTATATTGAAAATCATATCGGGTGGTTTTTAAAAAATCATCCGGATGCAGTCGGTGAATTCTTGGAAGAGGTAAAGGAAAAATATTTGGTTAAAATGATTGAAACGGGTCAAACATGGATTTTTGAACAATATGGTGTAGCAATATAAATTGTTATATGAGACGCAAAACCTGTGGCCGGAACCGTAACGGCAGTCTGCGGAGCGGCCTGTATATGGGATTTACATGGTGGGTGGCGGGCATTCCTTGGGATATCACCCACTGCGTGGGAAATTTTGCGCTGATGTTCCTATTATACAGACCGATTCGTGCGGCGATGCGGATCCGGAACCAACGTCAGTAGGCCGAATCAACAATCCAGCTGTAGTCAACGGCACCAAGTCAACGGCGCCAAGTCAGCTGCATTGACTGAGTTCATTGTTCGCGGGAATCAAACACCGTCTCGCACAGCTCCTGACAGTATTTTAGGGAAAAAGCAGGATCCTGATTTACGATGGCGTTTCGCGCCGCCAATTCTTCCGTATAATCGGCAAGCGTATAGACCGTGACGCCGTTTATGCCTTCCTCCACATGACATACCAAAGGGACGGTTTCCTGTTCCGCAATGCGTACTTTACCGTCCGCCTCCCGTTTTAAGGTGACTTGCGCCATAGCGCCCACCATGCGGTTGGCCACGCCCTCTCCGGTTCCGGAGGTCCAGTTCACAAAATTTCCCAGAGAATAATAAACCAGCATTTCCCGATTCTGCGCTTCGTCCTTTACCCATTCCACGGGTTCTATCACATGGGGGTGGGTACCCAGAACCAGATCTGCGCCGCCCTCCAGAAAAATTTCTGTCCATTTCCGCTGATCCGCCGAGATACCCAGCGAATATTCCGTCCCCCAATGAGGACATACCACGGTAAAGTCTGCCGTCTCTTCCGCTTCCCGCAGATCGGATTCCACCCGTTCCCTGTCCAGCAGGTTGACCCCGTAAGGCATATCCTCCGGAAGCGGAATGCCGTTTGTCCCATAAGTGTAATTCAGAAAAGCAATCCGGATGCCGTTTTGTTCATGGATATAGATATTCTGCTGCGCTTCTTCGCTTTCGTTTATGCCCAGCACCGCAATGTCCGGATAATGGGTCTGCCAGAAATTCATGCAGTTTGTCAGTCCTCTTTTCCCCTTGTCCAGCGCGTGGTTGGTGGCGTGGCAGACGATGTCGAACCCTGCTTCCGCCAAGGCGTCGCCCGCTTCATAGGGCGCATTGAACGCCGGATATCCCGATATGCCCAGCTCCTGCCCGCCCAGAATCACTTCCTGATTCACGACCGCTATGTCGGCCGATTGAATTTCCTCCTGCACATTGGCAAAAATGGCGGTAAAATCATAATTTCCGCCGGGCTGCAGGGCACTCTCCTCCACGGGCGTGTGCAGCAGAATATCCCCTACCATCAAAATTGAGACCGTGTCGGCAGAAATCTCTCTGGAGCTTTCCGGCAGCTCATTGTCCGGCATATGCCCCGAGATGGGATCGGAGATCGGATCAGATGCCCGATCAGGAGTCTGGGGGATCTGCTCCGAAGCTTGGCGGGATTCCCCGGACAGCCCGGTATTCGGCTCCGCAGATTCTGCCAATTTCGCTGCATCCGCCGATTCGCCGCGGAAAATGTCCCGGCTGCCGCATCCTGTGGAAAGGCCAAGCAAGAGAAGTCCCAGCAGCAGATAATTTTGATATTTTGCACCTTTTGCGTGTTTGAGCGTTTTCATAAAAACACCTCTTTCAAGAACGGCTGATTTTAGTTAAGGGAACGCTGACGAAAGCGCTTCCTTAGATCATACAACAAATCCGCCGGATATACAATCCTTGAATACTGTGAATGGTTCGGCGGGGGTCACGACTGGCGTATAAAACGCTTCACGGGAATGTTTGCTATAATATAATCCGCTCTTTGAGCCGATATAGATATCGGAAGCATGTATTTTGATGCGAAACGGATTTCGCACGTCGAAGGATTCAAGGAGGACAAAGAAATGGCAATGGAGATTTATCACAACTACAGTCAATTCTACCGGGGAACGGAGAAATTAAAAAGCTACGGTTCCAACTCGTCTGCCAAGAAGGACACGCTGGTAAAGTATGAGTTTAACACCACGGACAAAGACGGAAATAAGATCATGGATAAGATGTCCAAAGAAGAGACCATGAGAGCCATGAACGAGATTTCCGCACAGTACGGGGACAATGTGATCGTACAGTTTTCGGGCGACGGTCTGGCCGCACTTGTCGAAGGTCCGAAAGGCGCCTGCATACCGCAGCCTACCGAGGAGCAGCTGGCGGCCAAGGCGGAGAAGGACGCCCGGTTCCTGAACGATATCGTGCAAAACGAACATGTGGAAGTGGCGGAGGAACATATCACAGGAGGAATCGACTACAATCGAATCATGCATGAGAAATCTCCCGAGACCGCCAAGGAGGTGGACGGCTATCTCCATGAGTTCAACCGCACAAGGGATCAGAGCTATATGGCAAAAGCCGCAAAGCTGACGCTGAATTGGTTCAAAGACAGCTATTCCCAACATAAGGATTGGTTTGAAGTGCAGCAGGGGAGCCGGACGGCGGCTGCGGATAGTAGTACACAGCTGAGCAGCAAAGCACAGAAGCTTTTGAAAGAATTGTCCAAAAAGTACGGCAATATGGATTTTCTGGTGGGGAACGCCAAGGATATGAAGTCGCTGATGGCTGGCAGCACAAAGGAATATTCGGTATTGTTCTCGGCGGAAGAATTGGAAAAAATGGCTTCCGACGACAGTTACAGAGATGAGATGCTGGGCAAAATAGACCGTCTGGTGGATTTTTCGGATCGTATCAATCAGGAATTCGGATTTACTTCCGGCAACGGCAGCCGGATGGCGTTAAACAGTGTGGTGTCCAAATATGGGCTGGCCTTAAACGAGGACGGAAAAGTGTCCCTTTTTGCGGAACTCACGGATCAGTCCGGGAAGAATTCCACGATTCTGCAGGCTTCTTCCGAGGATGAATTGGTAGAATTAATCCGGCAGTATCGTAAATAATCTCACAGATCGTATCGGTTGGGAAAACGGGATTTAGAAAGACGTGGAGAATTGATAAGGCAAATGTATAGGCCGGGCGGCACGCTGAGCGTGTCGCTCGGCCTATGCAGAGGTATGCTCCATGAGATCCGTGCGCACGATCACGTCCGCATATTGCGGATATTCGGACAAAAAGCGCGGGATCAGTTCAGGGCTGTCCCAATAGTGCATGGGATAGACTTTTTTGACGGATATTTTTTTCAGAAAATAGAGAAGGCCGTCGGCATAACATGCGCCGAGTCTGGGATCCAGCGGCAGAAAAGCTGCGTCTACAACCGAGCCGTCCAGCCATTCCCACAGAAGATTGATCTCATGCCGATAGCTTCCGGCCATCTGCCGGTTGTGCCGCTCGTCATATCGGGGGGAAGACGGGTCGAAGCTCCAGTCGTTTAAATCGCCCGCATGATATATGACATGGCCGTCATGTTCTGCCAGATAGGCCACGCCTTGATCCGTAGAATGGAGGGTGCGGAGCGCGACGCCGCAGGGCAGACGGTAGGTCTGGTGGAACGTGGCTTCCAATACCGTCTCTATCGCATCGGGAATCGGCTCGGGACGGCGTCTGCGCAAAATATCTCTGGAGAGAATGGCTGCGATCCGTTCCATGCCCTGCGCCTGTAATCGGGCAAATATCTCAGGATTATAATGATCTGCATGGGCATGGCTCGCAAAGACGAAGACCGGCTTTGCGGTGTGGAGCGCCGGGAGTCCGCCCCGATAATAATCAAATAGAAAATAACAGCGGTCAAATTCGATTAGAAAGCCGCTGTGGCCCAGATAAGTAATCTGCAATGCGGGTACGCCTCCTTTCCGGCTAGGTGTTCTTTTCAAATTATAGTGGGAAGTGGAGGATTTTTCAATCTCTGGGAAATTTTTTGAACCATTCTTATGAGAATTTTCGGAATCATTTTTGTGATGAGAAAAGTCTCCTCCGCTGTTTACAGTCCGCCGGAAAAAGTTTATAATGAAAAAAGTTTATGAAGTTTATGACGAAAAGGGTTTATGATGAAAATTTGTAGGTGAAAGTTTACTGACAAAAGTGGGAGGCGAGGCGGATTTGAAGGCGGTTCTGTTTCGGGGAGAGGACACCTATATTCAAAAATTCATTTCTTTTCCGGATCTGTTGTATACCAAAGGGCAGCGCACGCAGAATAAGCGGACGGAAAAGGCTTTGTTACAGGGCGCGCATTGTCTGAATAAGGATGCGGAAGTGTGGGGCGCTTTGGTTCTTGCGGTGAACGGCGATCCCTTGGCGCGCTGTATGATCAGCTATTATGAGGGCGGGGAGGAGGCTTTCTTGGGATTCTTTGAATGTACCGAGAATCCGGAGGCCTGCCACCGCCTGATGGCGGCTGTGAAAAACCATGCAAGACAGCGTGGGAGGAGGTGTGTGACGGGTCCTGTGGACGTCGCATTCTGGCTCTCCTATGGTCTGAAAACGGATCATTTTGAGACGCCGTATATGGGAGAGCCATATCATCTGGCGTATTATGCTGCGCTTCTGGCGGCGGAGGGATTTCAGGTGGCGGAGACATTTGTGTCCACCCGGTATCATATTCCGGAGACGGTGGGGAGTTCTGCGCCGACGGGAGGTTTTGAGATGACGGGGAGTTCGGTGGCAGCGGGCGGCATCGAAGCGGAGAACTCCGAAGTGACGGGAGGTTCCGGAACGGCGAACACTTCTGCGGATGCGGGAGAGCAGGCGTCACGGGAGAATGTTCCGGAGAGCGGTTCGGAGCGCATCCGGACAGGAAAGTATGAGGCGCGCGGCCTGAAAAAGCGGGAGCTTCACAAGATATTAGAGGATTTATACCGTTTGGGGAAGGCGGACTGCGAGGCATTCTGCGGTGGGTGTGCCGGTTCAGAGAAAAGTTTTGCCAGACACTTGACTCATGGAAGACGTCTGTTTGACTTTACGGCGGTGCAGGTGGCCTATCGGGAGGAGGAGCCGGTCGGCTTTCTGGCGGCGGTACCCGATTACGGAAGGCTTGTGTCCGGTTCTTCCGGATGGTTGAAGGGTCTGCGGATTCGGCTGATCCGCAGGAAACCCAAGCGGTATCTTCTGTGGTATCTGGGTGCGGAACAGGCTGATCCGGAGGTGTATGAGACTTTGTCCGCCGCCCTGCGCCCTGCGCTTTTGAAGCGTTCCTGCGATGTGATCCGTGTGCCGCTTGCGCAGGGGAAGCTGCCAGAGGGCTGTTTGGCGGAATATAAGGTGGAGGATCGAACGTATACGCTTTTGAGCGCGCCGCTGTAGTTGACAGCGGCGCGTTCGTCTTATAGCACTTGTTTGATCGGATGGGTTGAACTTGTAATGATGACTAAGAAAGCGTATATAACTATGTCCATGGTCTCAACGTCTGCCCGTGGCGGTGAGGCGGAAGCTGCCCGGTTCCCCGCCCAAACCTGTCCGGCTGCGGCTTGCCTCAAATCCCACAACCAGCGTCTGCCCTGCGCCGATCGAGGCGTTATAGCCCTTGTGCCGGATGACATAGCGGCTGCCTTCATGGGAAACAAGCTCCGCATTCCAGAACCGGTCAAAGTTCTGGCTGCTGTCAAACTCCAGCGTCCAGTCCCAAAGCTCTTCGGACGACAGGTTGCGGATCTCTATTTGGCCGTTAAACGCCGCCTCCCATCCGCCATGTACCCGGTATACGACTTCATACGTCTGTTCCACGGGCTTGGCGGGCGGCTGGATCAAGGTATAATGAGCGGGTTCCGTCAGGGTCTCGGTCTCCGCATTGGCGCAGAATCCCAGCGTCACGCTGCCGCCCGGCAAAAGCTCCAGATTGTATCCCGCGTTTTGAACCGTATAGACGCCGTCTTCATGGGAGACGATGACGCCGTTCCACAGATTGGTGATCTCGTAGGGCAGCTCAAACGATACGCTCCAGTTCCGGATGGTTTGGTCCGTGGTGTTCGTCAGTGTGATCTCCGCTTGGAAGCCGCTGCTCCACTGCGAGAGGACCCGGAAGGCGCCGGTCGTCGCTGTGCCCTCCGGACGTCCGGGCGTCCCGGGGGCTGTATCTTTGCCGGTGTCTTTATCTGTGTCTTTCTCGGTGTCTTTGTCCGTATCTTTGTCTGTGTCCTTATCTATATCTTTGTCTGTATCTTTATCTGTATTTTTGTCCGTATCGGTGTTCTGGTCGGTCTGGCCGCCCGTGTTCCCGCCGGGTGTT